>JAYTUR010000027.1:0-12292 GCA_043744475.1 Saprospiraceae bacterium
TTTTATACGTCGAAATTACCTTTTTTTTCTCAAAATACTGAGGGGGGCTATTTAGGTTTAGGAAACTTTAAAAGTTTCCTAAACCTTCGTCTCTTTCGCCTTTTATCCTTTGTCCTTTGTTTTTTATTTTTTCTTCAAGATGAAAAAATAACTGCGCAAAATCCTTACGCCACGCCACCCAGCGGGCAAACGAATGATTCTGGCCGTGTTCAAATATTGAATGCCCGAACAGGTGAGATTATTTTGTTAAAGAATCAAGAAGCTAAAAAATTTAAGGGACAAGTCGTTTTACAGCAAAAAGATGCCCGTTTGTTCTGCGATTCTGCGATTTTAGATGCTTTTGACAACGTCTATGCCAAAGGAAATGTCGTCATAAAACAAGGTGACTCAACAAGTATTTTTGCAGATTCCATGACTTTTCATGGCTTGACGCGCATTGCGGATTTATACGCCAATGTCGTTTTAGTAAATGGTGAAAAAAAGTTATTTACCCAAAAACTCAATTACAACCTCAACACCAAAGTCGCAACTTATGACACCAAATCAACCCTTACTGACCCGCGCACGCAGCTCACAAGCCGTCGAGGTGTTTTCAATGTAGCAACCAATCAAGCCTTTTTCAAAGATCAAGTATTGGTTGTGGACAAAGATTTTAACCTCAAAACCGATACTTTGAACTTTGATACGAAAAATAATATCGCAACGTTTCTCGCACCAACACTTATTTATATGAAGGACACTTCACAATTCTATACTGAGGGGGGCTTTTACGACCTTCAAAAAGACAATGCAGAATTTACAAAGACCCCTCAGTATAAAAAGAAAACGCAAGTCGCCATAGCAGATACGATGCTTTATGACGGTAAAACAACGATTATTACCCTAAAAGGCAACGCCACCACGCAAGACTCTGCCCGAAAAGCACGCGCCAATACCATTGTTTACAACCGCACAACTGAAGAATCTCAATTGAAAGGCAATGCCCATTTTGAAGACGAAAAGCAAAATGTAGATTCTGACACGATAATATATAGTGGCAAAACGAAAACCTACGCTACACGAGGCAGGTCTAAAATTGTCAACGAAAAGCAAATTCTCGAAGCCGATTTTGTTGATTTTGATTCAAAAGACTCATTGGGCATCGCCAAAGGCAATGTTTTTTGGCAAGACACATCGGCTAAAACGACTTTGCGCTGCGACTCAATGGTTTATGACCAACGCAGCGACTACATAAAAGCCGCGGGCGGGCGACCTATTTTGACTTCACTTATTGACACAGATACGCTTTGGCTGCGAGCGGATACGATTATTACGTTTAAGCCTAACCCTGCCGACACTTTCCGTTCGATGTACGCCTATTATAATGTACGGATTTTCAAAAAGAATTTTCAATCGGTTTGTGATTCGTTGACTTATAGTCAACAAGACTCGCTTTTTAGGTTTTTCAAAGACCCGATTATATGGTCTGATACGTCTCAATTAACAGCAGACACCATGCGTATGTTATTGTCTAACAACAAATTAGACCGTGTTTATATGCGGAATAATGGTTTCATTATTAATTCAAATGACGAATTGTATTTTAATCAAATCAAAGGGCGAGACATCACCGCCTTTTTTGAAAAAGAGGAACTTCGCCGCATGAATGTCGAAGGTAATGCAGAATCCGTCTATTACGTTTTGGACGACGCACAGGCATATATGAGCGTTAATAAAATGGTGTGTAGTTCCATGATTGTCCTTTTTGGCGACAACAAAGTGGAAGGTATTCGTTTTTTCACAGAACCCAAAGCCACCATGACACCCATGAAACAGGCTGACCACAATGCTTTAAAAATGAAAGGATTTAAATGGGACGAACAACGACGACCTAAAAGTTTGAAGGATTTATAGAATTTATAAATCCTTATTCTTCAATCTATTATAACTTAATCAAACCGTCTTGCATCGTCAATGTGCGGTCACTCATAGCCGCCAATTCCTCATTGTGGGTCACAATGACAAAAGTTTGCTGAAAATCCTTTCGCAACTGAAACAGCAAATCATGTAGGTCTTTTGACGAAGCCGAATCCAAATTGCCCGTTGGTTCGTCCGCAAAAACAACCGAAGGCGCATTCATTAAAGCTCTGGCAACCGCCACACGTTGTTGTTCGCCACCCGACAGTTCCGTCGGTTTATGCGTCAAACGGTCGGCTAATCCTAAGTAATCGAGTAATTCAGCTGCCCGTTTTCGAGCTGCACCCTCTTTCCCATTTGCAATCAGAGCTGGAATCATCACATTTTCAATGGCTGAAAATTCAGGCAGCAAGTGATGAAATTGAAAAATAAAGCCAATATTTTTATTACGAAATTCTGCCAAACGCTTATTATTCATCTGCGAAACGTCCTCCCCATTGATGATAACTTGACCTTTATCTGTTCGGTCAAGCGTACCAATAATATGCAGCAAGGTACTTTTTCCCGCCCCTGATTTGCCAACAATGGCGACAATTTCACCTTTCTCAATCTCTAAATCTACCCCCCTCAGTACATTGAGCGTTCCGTAGCTTTTTATTATATTTTTTGCAGAAATCATGTATTAGTCATTGATTTGTTTGACATTATGTCATTTAAACTAACGTAAGTTCGGAGATTACTCATAATACAATCACTCCGCTCAAAAATCGCCAATAATATTTCCAAACTGGTGTTAAACTAAAAAATTCTCTTCATCTAAAACTCGACCATTTTGGCAACGAATGATGCGCGCAGGAAAATGCTGCAAAATCCGATAATCATGCGTTGCAAACAAAATAGCGGTATTATTATGTATAGATAAATCACGTAATAAAGTCAGAATATCATCACTCGTCTCAGGGTCGAGATTGCCTGTTGGTTCATCGGCAATCATCAGTGCAGGTTTATTCAACAAAGCGCGTGCAATGACAATGCGTTGTTGTTCGCCACCCGATAATTGATGTGGCTGCCGACTGTGTGCATCTGGCATACCCACATCTTTGAGGACGGCATCAATGCGTTCTTTCATCTCTTTTTTATTCTTCCAACCCGTGGCTTTCAGCACAAATTCAAGGTTTTCAGACACATTTCTATCGGTTAACAGGTTAAAATCTTGAAAAACAATGCCTAAGTTTCTTCTCAAAAGCGGTATAGTTCGCCGATTCAGCTTTGCTAAATCGTATCCACATATCATCGCCGACCCCCTCAGTAATGGCAGCGCACCGTACAAGGTTTTGAGCAATGACGACTTCCCACTACCCGTTTTACCGATTAAATAAGAAAATTCACCTTCTGAAATCGTCAGATTTATATCATTGAGAATCAATGATTTGTCTTGAAAAACGGCAGCATCTTTGAGTTGAACGATGATATTGGATTGCATTGGATTTTTTCTTTTTTGTGGCTCAAAGGTAATTATTTAGGTGACACGAATTTCACAAATTACACGAATGTTTTTTCTAAACTACGAAGTAATTATGCTTAAAACGAGGTAAAAACAGTACAATTCGTGTCATTCGTGAAATTCGTGTCAACAAAATCATTTACAAAAAAGAATATTTTATTTCCGTTAAAGACAAACCCGTCGGCGGTACAGAATAGCTTTTTTTCAAGGGCGTTTGGTTTTCCAAAGCCTCTTCAACGTCTTCTAAATTGAGTTGACCCAAACCGACATTGATACACATACCGACAATCAAACGTACCATACCGCGTAAAAAACGATTAGCGGTAATGTGAAATACCGCTTTATTGTCTTCAAAAATCCATTCGCTTCGGGTCACTTCACAGCGCATTGTTTGGGCATCGGAATGTGTTTTACAAAACGGTGCAAATTCTGAATACCCCCTCAGTAAATGCGCAGCTTTTTGCATTTTTTCCACATCTAAACGATCTTTTTGCATGAAAAACCATTCAGTTTCCTTGAAAAAAGGGCTTTTTTCAAAGGAAATGACATATTGATAACTCCTCGAAGTGGCATCAAAACGGGCATGAGCCGTGTCTTCAACAGGTATTATTTTTTGTAAAGCAATGTCATCACCCACCAATTTATTGGCTCTATCTAAGAAGTTTTTAGGAAAATCGGCGTTAAAATCCAAATGCGCAAAATATTGCCGTGCATGAACACCTGTATCCGTCCGTCCACAACCCGTTATCTCAATCTCTTCACGCAACATCATAGAAAACACCTCCTCAATCGCCTGTTGTACTGAGGGGGCATTCGGTTGTCGTTGCCAACCGCAAAAACGGGTGCCGTTGTAGGCGAGTTCAAGAAAATAACGCATTTTTTTAATGGATAACGGATAGTGGATAACGGAACGGGATTATCCACTATCCGTTATCCATTAAATTAAGGTATTGTTCTAAATATGGTGTAGCGCAGTAAAATTTCTAATGTAATGAGACAAAGAGCTGCTAAAACCCAATCGCCAAAGGCTTCGCTTCGGCGTTTGATGCTCGTTACGTCAATTTTTGATTTTTCGAGACGGTCAATTTCGGCATAAATTTGTTCCAGTTCTCGATTATTGGTCGCTCTATAATACTTGCCGCCCGTTGTAGTAGCGATATTTTGAAGCAATGCCTCGTCAATTTCAACCGGTACAAGCCCAAAAACATAAGTGCCATCCGCCTTCCGACCCACAGGCGACATCGCCTCGCCGGTTGAACCAATCCCAATCGTATAAACTTTAATACCCAATGTTTTTGCCAAAGCCATGGCATCTTCAGGCTTGAAATAGCCTGAATTATTGACCCCATCGGTCATCAAAATGATGGTTTTTGACTTCGCAGGGCTGTCTTTCAAGCGATTTACGGCGGTTGCCAAACCCATACCGATGGCAGTGCCGTCTTGCAGCAAGCCACTTTGTAGGTTTTCTAAAAAGTCTTGAACCACTTTATGGTCGGTGGTCAAAGGACATTGCGTAAAAGCTTCGCCGCTGAAAACGACCAAACCGATGCGGTCAAATTCTCGTTTTTCAACAAAATCAGCCGCCACGCGTTTAGCAACCAACAAGCGGTCAGGCTCGAAATCTTGCGCCAACATACTGCTCGATAAATCTATTGCCAACATAATATCTATGCCATTCGCCTCCACGTTTTCCTCACTCAACAACGTTTGCGGACGTGCCAAAGCCACCACTAAACAGATAAACGCCAACCCCCGCAGTACAGGCAACAAAGCCCGCGCCCTACCCCGCCACGACGATTGCCCTTTGAACATCGTAATATTGGACATCGTTATCGAGGCATAATGCGTCCGATAACGCCCATAATACCACCATGCCACCAACGGCAACAGCAATAAAAGAAAGAGAAATTCTGGATTCGCTAATTCGAGATATTTGAACATAATAGCTATGCTTGTATATTTTATTTCACAACTCCTTCATTATCAACACTTTCTAGAACTGGCTTCGGTTTCGTCATTTCAATAATAGCCACCGCATCGCGCCAGAAACGGTCATGCACTTCCTTTGGTGGTTCTCCTTTTGCAAATTTAACGAGGTCTGCCGTTTGCAATAAATTCCGCATTTTATCCACCACAATGTCCTCAAATTGTCTTTTTTTAAGCGTTGCTATCAATTCGTCCGTCGTACTTTCAAGGGCGGGCATCGTAAATTGACCTTCTAAGTACCCCCTCAGTATATAACTCAATTCAGAGTAAAATTCTTTGGTTTTACCGTTTTGCCACAACTGTTTGGCCTGTAATTCCTGCAAAAGACGCTCTGCAACAATGTGTGGTGGTTGCACCACTTTTTGAACTACGGGCGCAATCGTCCGTTGTTTCCATTTTTTATACCCGAACCATGCGAAAAAGGCAATACCACCAATCAAGACAATGGCAATAATATATGGCATAACATCTTCAAACGTTAATGCTTCACGTTCAATATCTTTGATGCCAATGGGCGCAATAAGACCGTCAATACCGTTTGGGTTATTGACGGTCAACAGCATAGGTGGCGTTTGTGCCGTCCGTTGTGCGCCACTGGATTCTCGAATCGTAAAAACAACGGGATTGATGCGGTACAAACCTGAATCCCATGCCATGAAGGCGATGTCACGCTCCAATTTGGGCGCACGGCTGCGGTTTTCCCATTTTCCTGCATTTAAAATGTCAAAATGAGCCGTATCCAAAGGCATGTCAGTCGAAAAACCAATTACACGTTCCCCTTCATTGAGTTCAACCGACAGGTGCAACGAGCCTTTATCACCTATGAGCATGATATTGGTATCGAGCATTGCGTAAGCTTTGGACTCTGTATTGATTTGCTGCCCAAAAGCGGTGGTTTGTAGTAAAACCAATACGATGACTTTCCAAAAGTTTAACACTTTGGGAAAGTTAAAATTTCTATATAAAATATTGGCTTTCAATTATTTAAACTATTTTTATTTTCAATTATTCTAACGTTTAGGAATTTTAAAAAATTCCTAAACGTGTTATTATTCAAATACCCCCCTCAGTAAAAAGCTCATTTTCCACGTTGTTGAAAGAATTTCAAAAGCGCATTTACATAACTTTCTGTCGTCCGAATGCTCATCGAATCGGCACCTGATTTCAAAAAAATGCTTTTATAATACTGCATATTTTCTTTATACCAATCCGCATAACGTTTGCGGGTGCGTTGGTCGGATGTATCTAACCAAATTCGTTCACCTGTTTCAGCATCAAGTGCACGAAACAATCCTGCATTGGGCAATTGCTCTTCGGCAGGGTCGGCGATGTGGATGCCCACAATGTCGTGCCGTTTAGAAGCAATCCTAAGCGCATTGTCGTAGCCTTTTGCCATAAAATCTGAAATCAAAAAAGTGGTGCTGCGCTTTTTGATAACATTATTCAAATATTGCAAACCAACGCTCACATTTGTTCCTTTTCCTTGCGGCTCAAAGTTCAGTAATTCTCTGATAATCAATAAGATATGTCCACGTCCTTTTTTGGGTGGTATGAATTTTTCTATTTTATCAGAAAAGAAAATAACACCTACTTTGTCATTATTATTGATGGCTGAAAAGGCAATAACGGCACAAATTTCAGTTATCATTTCATTTTTGAACTGCGATTTTGTGCCAAAAAAAGCCGAATGACTCATATCTATGACAAGCATAACAGTCAATTCTCGTTCTTCTTCAAAGACCTTAATAAAAGGTGTGCCTGTCCGAGCCGTGACGTTCCAATCAATATTTCGCACGTCGTCGCCATAGCTGTAACCGCGCACTTCCGAAAACGACATGCCGCGCCCTTTGAACGCCGAATGGTATTCGCCCGAAAAGACATTGGCAGATAAACCTTTTGTCTTTATCTCTATTTTGCGGACTTTTTTGATGAGTTCGCTGGTTTCCATAATTTTAAGCTTTGTAAAGTTGTTTTAACTCTTTCCATTCCCGCCAAAAAGCATTATATCCTTGTAAATCAGATTCATCTTCTGGTAAAACTCGAGGCTGACTTTTGCTATAAAATTGTTCAATTTCATTTACAAACTCAAAAACCATACTTGTAAATTCTTCTTTTGTTTGAATTGCTGTTGTACCATTTTCAGATGTATGTTTAATACAAAAGTTGTCAAGATGTTCAATTACCCAATCTATACCATTAGGACAACCTATAATCAATACATCTTTTTCACCTTTATCTACAAGCATAAAATGTCCACAACAAGGTAATATTTGACTTCCATAAGACTTATCATAGCTATTTTTAAGAGTTCTCAATAAATATAAACCGGTTACACTTAGAGTCCAAGTATCGCTATTGATGTCTGAAATAATTTCATCTCCTATCTTAACAAAACAATGACCATGTAAGCAAAGGTCAAAACCATCATCAATATAGTTTACCCAATGTAGGTCTAAAATTTTTATTTCAAATTGAGAATCTATCATTGTATTAGTTCAATAAAACGTGATGGCTACCAACCACTTTAAAACTTGAGGTCGCAATTTGCGACCTCAAACATTTTGAGTTGTATTTTTCAATTGTTTTTTGAGGTGGTATAATGTGTCTTGAAAATCTCTAAGGTCACAAATTGTGACCTTAGAGATTCCAACTTGAGGTCACAAATTGTGACCTCAAGTTGGAAAAGCATAATTTTGAAGTCGAATACAATTTTAATTTTAAAACAATTAATGGCAGAAATGGGTAAAAATCAGATTTTTACTTACAAAAACACCGTTTTTAATTACTTTTTTCTTAAAAACTAAATAATATTCATTTTCAACACA
This sequence comes from Saprospiraceae bacterium, assembly GCA_043744475.1. GTDB lineage: Bacteria > Bacteroidota > Bacteroidia > Chitinophagales > Saprospiraceae > JAAFJT01. Next base: position 8,212 of record JAYTUR010000027.1, read on the forward strand.
AAAACTTGAAATCACAATTTGTGATTTCAAGTTGAATTATTATCGTTTTAAACTATGTTTTAATGACCTAATTTAAGGCTTTGAAAATTTAACGTTTGAGGTCACAATTTGTGACCTCAAACATTTTATGGTAATAACTTGAGGACGCAAATTGCGTCCTCAAAAATTTAAGGCACTTCCACTTTATTCAGAATCTGACTGATGATATCCTCTGATGTAATATTTTCAGCTTCGGCTTCGTAGGTCAAACCGATACGGTGGCGCAAAACATCGGGGCAAACGTTGCGAATATCTTCGGGAATGACGTAGCCACGACGTTTTAAGAAAGCCAAAGCCTTTGATGCGGTCGCCAAGGCAATACTCGCACGGGGGCTGCCGCCATATTGAATGAGGTTTTGCAAATTACCCAAACCATATTGTTGCGGTTGGCGGGTTGCAAAAACGATGTCGAGGATGTATTGCTCGATTTTTTCATCCATATAGACTTTACTGACAACCTCACGCGCTTTCATAATATCTTCAGTCGTCACAACGTGATTTACTGAGGGGGAGTCACCCGTTAAATTTCGGCGGATGATTTCGCGCTCGTCTTGCTTGTTCGGATAGTCAATTTTCACTTTGAGCATAAAGCGGTCAACTTGCGCTTCGGGCAATGGATATGTGCCTTCTTGCTCGATTGGGTTTTGCGTTGCCAAGACCAAAAATGGCTCTGACAACGGATAAGTATGCTCCCCGATGGTCACTTGACGTTCCTGCATGGCTTCCAATAGGGCCGATTGCACTTTTGCAGGCGCGCGGTTAATCTCATCGGCCAAAACGAAATTGGCGAAAACAGGACCTTTCCGAACGGTAAAATCGGCTTTCGATGGATTGTAAATCATCGTACCGATTATGTCGGCAGGGAGCAAGTCGGGTGTGAACTGAATGCGGCTAAATTTAGCATTGATTGCACTCGCTAATGTTTTGATAGCCAATGTTTTAGCCAATCCTGGCATACCTTCAAGGAGGACATGCCCACGAGTCAAAAGACCAATCATCAGGCGTTCAATCATTTGATTTTGACCGACGATAACTTTTCCTGTTTCAGCATTCAGCCTTTCGACAAATGAGCTGGCGATATAAATTTCTTGATTCAGTGCTTCGATGTCAACGTAACTTGTCATTATAATGTGCGGTTTGGTTGTTGCGAATAATAATTTATTGAAAAAAAAAAGCCTCAACCTATTGAGGCGGGGCAAATTTCATAATTTATGTCTGAAAAACATTGTTAAAAAGCGTTAAATACTAAGGGGGTGCTTTTTTTCTTTTTTACAACACGAATTTCACGAAGGGCACGAATTACATTTAATTAAAATAGATAAATGGTAATTCGCATTATTCGTGAAATTCGTGTTGTAAAATCATAAAACATTATTATTCAATAAATTATGCGGAAAGGTAGGTGGCGGCGGCGGCGGCACATTTTTTTCGCCTTTGCGACGACGCAATTCTAAAAGGAGACTTTCCAAACCTTTTCGCATTGCCCAAAGATGATTAGCGGAAAAAATAGGTTTCATAAAAAAAGACAAGTATTTCAACAAAGGTTTTTCTGCTTCTATTTCCCAATCATAAACAATGTTGCAAAACGCACCGTCTTGTTCAAACGTCCAAATACCTCGACCAACAAAATCGCCAAAGGCTTCGAGCGAAAAACCTGAAAATGTATTGGGATGCACTTCAGTGACCCGAAACTGCCATTTTAAAGTATAAGGCAGCCACCCTTTTGTATATAATTCAACGACTTTACCTAAGCCATCTGCATCGCCTTTTTCAAGCGTTTTGACATCGAGATAAACGGAATGCCACCACCGTTTCAAATCGTTGGCTTCTTTGAGTGTGGTATAAACCTCTTGACAAGTCGCTTCGATGCGCCAATTTGTAATAAAATGATATTTTTTGATTGCCATTTTGGTTATAAATTTTTGGGAAACTTACGGATTAATAGATTTTTTGGATTTTTAGAATCAAAAAAAATAATTCGAGAAATCATAAAACACGAAAAGCGTTTTACTCCAAACAATTGGAATGAAACGCTTTAAAAATGACCCCCTCAGTATAAAAAGGAGAAATTATGCTGCCAAACGAGCGATATGCTTCATCAAACCACTTTTAAGGTTTGCTGCTTTGTTAGCGTGGAAACTGCCGCGTTTTGCTAAACGGTCAATCATACTGACTACTTTAGGAAGGAACTTTTCAGCGTCTTCTTTAGCCGTCATTAAACGGATTGATTTGATAGCTGTACGGGTTGTTTTTTTGTAAAAACGATTTCTCAAACGGCGTGCTGCGAGTTGACGAATACGTTTTTTTGCTGATGCATGATGTGCCATATTATACGACTTATTTTATTTCCAATTATTAATTTCGATTTCGGAGCGCAAAAGTAAGTATTTTGTACGGAATACAAAATATTTCTTTCCAAAAAAAATTCTTAGTACTTTTTTCCGTAAATAATGCTATTTGATTTAAGCTTTTCTATTGCAGTTTTGTAAAAATACGGAGGGATGTCCACACCTTAAATTGACGTAAGTTCGGAGATATTACTGGCTCTTTCGTCAAGCTTGATGGTGAAAAATGCGTTTCACTCCGCTCAAAATCAAAAATCTACTGAGGGGTGTTACTTTTATAAAAATCCCTATCTTTGCGGCGTTTTTACGTTTTGTCAATAATTATAACTTTTATGTCTTTTCCAATCATCCATACCTTCATGTAGCGACCTTGCTCACTTTAATGTTCCGTATCATTGGAGCAAACAATTGATATTTAATTGATTTTCAAATACTTATCAATGAATCACATTTCAATTTAATCAATAAAAAATCAAACAGATTCGGTCTAAATCTGTGATTAAAATCAATATACATCCGTGATAGATAAATTAAAAGCCATTGCCGACCGCTTCGTCCATCTTGAGGAGCAATTGAGCGACCCCTCAGTAACGAGTGACTTAGATAAGTTCAAACGCATCAATAAAGATTATAAAGAATTGATGCCGATTGTTGAATCCTATAAAAAATACGCGGCACTACTCGACCGCCGTGGGCAAGCGCAGGAGATGCTCGCCGATACCGACATGCGCGAGATGGCACGCGAAGAACTCAATGAAGTTGAGCCTGAAATCGCTACTTTGGAAGAGAATATCAACGTTTTATTGATTCCAAAAGACCCCGAAGACTCAAAAGATGTGCTTTTTGAAATCCGTTCAGGCACAGGTGGCGACGAGGCAAGTCTTTTTGCAGGCGATTTATACCGCATGTATCAACGCTTTTTTGACCGTCAAGGTTGGAAAACGGAAGCGATGGAGGTCAATGAAGGTTCTGTAGGCGGCTACAATAAATTGGTGTTGGAAGTAACAGGCGAGGACGTTTTTGGCAAACTGAAATTTGAATCGGGCGCGCACCGCGTACAGCGCATTCCCGAAACGGAGTCGAAAGGACGGGTGCATACATCTGCCGCAACGGTGGTTGTGATGCCCAAATTGGAGATGGAAGACGTTGAAATTCGCAAAGATGACTTGAAAGTAGATGTTTATCGGGCTTCTGGCGCAGGTGGACAGCACGTCAACAAAACGGAATCGGCGGTCCGGATTACGCATTTACCGACGGGTGTGGTGTCTGAATGTCAAGAAGGACGTTCGCAAATTCAGAACCGTGAAATGGCTTTGCAACAGTTGTATAACCGCATTTATCAAGCAAAAAAAGAAGCTCATGATGCCGAACAGACAAAAACTCGCCGTTCCCTCGTCGGTTCGGGCGACCGTTCTGATAAAATTCGCACTTATAATTTTCCGCAAAACCGGGTGACAGACCACCGTTTGGAAGGTGATAATAAAAACTTCAACCTTGACCGTGTTATAGAAGGCGATATTGATGGCATTTTGGAAGCCCTACGTGTGGCGGACAATGCGGAAAGGTTGAAGTCAGAAGAATAATAATTCTCAACTTTCCGAAAGTTGTTGTACGACATAAAGTTAGGTATAACAAACGACAAAAAGATTTGTGGTTTTAGTTCTTTGACATAACAGATAAATCAAGAATTTTTTTCT
>JAYTUR010000028.1:0-12278 GCA_043744475.1 Saprospiraceae bacterium
CGGGGACTCTTTTGCCCTGCCGACGTTACTCAATGAGAGAATCATACAAACTAAAACTGACTATATTTTGATAATTAATATTTTATAAATAACACAAAATATTTATTTATATAATTAAACTTTTATTTTTTCCTTACGAATAAGCTGTGTTTTGCCATCTTTACGTCTGTCAAAGATGTAAACGATGTCGCCTTTTTGCGCTTTTGCTTTTGCCCAAACTTCGGCAAAATTGTAGTTTTCAAATCCTTTATTCAGCAAGTTTTCGCTCATTTCGCCATTGGGTTTGGCATATTCACACTCGAAGCTACTTCGGTAATCTGAATCATACGGTACGACAAAAGCTTGAAATTGTGGTTTATTCAAGGACAAAAAAGGTCTTGTGTTTTGTAGTTTTCGTTCCGCTATAAAAACACCCAAACGTCCACCTATGACACCCACGTAATTTTTGATAACCACTTGATTTGCAATCCATTCCGAAGTAAAATACCCCCGTTTCATGCGACACAAAGGCTCAACTTCATATAAATGCCAACCTTTATTTTGGATGTCATAATATATAGTGTGATGCGCTGCAGGTTTATCCGTTACGAAAATACCTTGCTCGCACCAAGCATAGTTTTTTTTCACTTGTTGCGAGGCAGTCAAAGTCTGTCCGACTTGAAAACGCCGTGGCGACGCATGATAAAAACGTTTATTTTCTTTTTCGTAACGCATTGTTTTACAATATTTTATAAATTAATCTTTCACTTTTGACAACAAAAAAACATCGCGTGGCAATCCATCTTGTGGCTTGATGTAATATTTTTTGCAAAAACCTTCCAGCGTAAAACCCGCCTTTTCCAAAACTCTTTTAGATGCCAAATTGGGTGCAAAAACCGTCGCTTCAAGCCGCACAAAATCTGAATTTTGCAACCAATAATCGCTGAAACCACGCACCACATCGGTCATAATGCCTTGTCCCCAAAACGGCTTGCCAATCCAATAACCCATTTCAGCTTTGAGCCGACCAGTCGGTTTTTCATTTGTCATCAAGCCGATGCCACCAATAAGTACCCCCTCAGTATTGCGAATGGCAAAATTGACAATACGACCATATTTTTTTTCCGCTTCACGACAAAGGTTGATAAACTCTACCCCGTCTATTTCGGTGTAAGGTGAAGGAATCATGAGCGTATAGTCATAATGCTCTTTGGTGTTCAGATATTTGACAAACTGCGGAATATCGGTTTCACGCATTTCCGTTAATTCGATTTTATCGTTGATTTTTATTGTCTGTTTCATCGTAATAACTTGATTTGTAATTATTTATAGAATAAAATTTAATGAAATGGAATTTTATAAGTCTCACCATCAATGCCTAAAACCACATTATCAAAAGCCTGTTTTGCTTCTAAAAGTAAGACATTCAAATCATCATAACGACTTGAATAATGCCCCGTTACAAGTTGCCCAACATGCGCCAATTTTGCCATTTGCCCCGCTTGCAAAGCCGTTGAATGTCCTGTAATTTCAGCATGAGCCGCCATATCGTTCAAAAAAGTTGTTTCGTGATACAGCAAATCCACACTATATATATGTGTTGCAATCTTTTCATCATAAGCCGTATCCGAACAATAAGCAAATGAACGCGGATTAGGGGGCGGCAAAGTCAATTCTACATTCAGAATAATGCCCCCCTCAGTATCCATGAAATCTGCCCCTTTTTTTATCGCTTTTATTTCTGAAAAAGGAATATTGTATTCTGCAATTTTCTCACCCCTTATACTCCTGTCAAAATGTTTTTCTTTAAAAACATATCCAACAGCAGCGACACGATGTTTTAATGGAAAACTACAAACCGTAAATATTTCGTTATCAATGAGTTGTGTCGCAATCTTATCATCTACCTCAATAAATTCAATCCGAAAAGGCGATATATAATTTGTCAATCTAAAAGTCGTCAAGACAAGTTCCTCTAAGCCTTTTGGCGAAAAAATGGTCAATTTATGCTTGCGTGAAGCCATTGCCATTGAGGTCAATACGCCTACCAAGCCAAAAATATGGTCGCCGTGCAAATGCGAAATGAAAATATGGTTGATTTTCGATTTCTTAATGCCCAAATCCGTCAAACGCATCTGCGTACCTTCGCCACAGTCAATCAAAAACAATCGGTCGTGAATATTCAAGACTTGACCCGACAAAAAACGATTGCGATACGGCACGGCGGCACTTGTTCCAAGTATGGTTAATTCAAATTTCATAAGTCATTTTTAGTTTTTTTTAAGCTCCAAAGCGGCGATATTTTTGGATTAAAGCCCAAATACAAACGCCATAATCGGCTGTTGAATTTATAAACTCACTGCCCAACCAAGCCATAAACAATAAAGTTGCGAGTTTAAGTTCAGGCTTAAAGACAACTACGACGCGTCTCGCCATCACGAGGGCTACCAATAGCTGCCGTCTTGAAATCATCAAGCGTGTCATCGTCGTAGTTTTAGAAGTTAAAAATTTCTCTTTTGATGTTGGTTATTAGTTAATTGTTATCGGTACGTTTTGACCAATTCCCAATAACAAACAATGTGGACGCAAGTGGGATCGAACCACCGACCTTCCCGCCTTCAACGGGACGCTCTGACCAACTGAGCTACTCGTCCATTTTTCTAAAGTGACCGCACTGGGAATCGAACCCAGAACCCACGGATTAAAAGTCCGTTACTCTGTCAATTGAGCTATGCGGTCATTTTGCTTTCTCACCTTTATAATACGTTGATTTTAAATTATTTAAAAAATGTTCTGGCGGGTATCGGACTCGAACCGATGGCTTCCAGATTATGAGTCTGGCACGCTGCCGCTACGCTAACCCGCTGTTTTTTTTTGATGTCCGATGACAAATTAAAAAGCAAAGAAGCCCGTGTTTATCTCATTTTTCGGAATGAAACAGACCCCTCAGTATCCTCTTGTTTTCAAACAAGAACGGCAGACAATGCGGAAACAGAAAATCAATAAAAAAGCAGAAATTGGAGAAGAACGCTTTTCGGATATGTTTTTTTGTACCTCGTCGTTTGCCATTAACCCACGGCGAACGAGATACTTTTATCCGTTTAGCCAGTAGGTAGGTTTGCCCAATAAATATTTTCACTAATCTCTGAATTTCTGCCTGTACAATCACACGCACCAAAACCAAATATACAGAATCCCTTCACCGTATTCGCACGCTGCATGAGCAGAGAGGCAGCCGGATTGAGGCTTGTATGTTTTGGACAATGAATGATACTTGCGAATGTCATTTTTATAGAAATTAGAAATTAAAAAAATTATTTTACTGGATTCCTTTGCAGAATGATTGTGCAAAGTTGGGAGAATAACGCCACAGATTCAAGATAAGTTCCCCTGCGTTTTACTTTTTTTTGACAATTACTTTTGAAATTATTTGTAATCAATTGATTTTCAATATTTTATTATTATAAAAAAAGTTCAAAAAAAAAACAAAAAAGTGGTCAGCGAAAATATCGCTGTCAGTGTGTTTTTAGCAAACCATCCATTTTACATTGTCAATTATCCATTTTCCATTATAATTTTTACCTTTGACCCCGTTATGAAACGAATCATTATCGCCATTGACGGCTATTCTTCTTGCGGAAAAAGTACACTCGCCAAAGCACTTGCAAAGGCACTCCACTATGCTTACGTTGATACAGGAGCTATGTATCGAGCTGTCACCCTCTATTTCCTCGACAATAATGTGGATATTAATGACCACGCAGAGATTGAAAACGTGTTGAAAAACATCGAAATCCATTTTGAACGTAAAAAAACGGGCAATCACACTTACTTGAACGGTGTTGACGTTGAAAATGAAATTCGCACCATGCGTATCTCTGAAATGGTCAGCCCTGTCTCGACCATTTCAGAAGTCAGGCGTTTCTTGGTGGCACAACAACAGAAAATGGGACAAAGAAAAGGCATTGTTATGGATGGTCGCGACATCGGAACGGTTGTTTTTCCAAACGCTGAATTGAAAATATTTTTGACGGCTGATACGGAGATTCGCACCCAAAGGCGTTACGACGAGTTAATGGCGAAAGGGCAACCCACCGATTTTAAAGCCGTCAAACGCAATCTCATGGAACGTGATATGATTGATTCTAATCGTGCGGACTCCCCTTTGCGACAAGCAGATGATGCCATTTTGATTGATAATTCAAAGCAAACACCAACTGAAGTATTGGAAAACGTGTTGGATATGGTTCATTCTTATGCGATGGCATGACCCCCTCAGTATAAAGCAAAAATGCTCGTCAAATGTTATATCTGACGAGCATTTTTGCTTTTATACTGAGGGGGTCTATCTCCGTTTCAACAATAAATATTCACCATTATCATAACTTTTCAAAGTGTCATATTGCGATTTTAAAGCGTCCCAATTGTCATTCAAATCATAGTAATAATCATAATGCTTGACGGTATCCACTTTGTTGTCCCAACCAAAAGGCTCGACAAGCCAATCCAAATGTTGCTCTTTATGATAATAGTCAAATGAAGGTTGCAGTACCCAAGCTGTATGCAATTTAATGGGCGTTTTGATTTGTCTTTTTTGATATTCTGACTTCATAATATCTAAGACTTCTTTGGTATGAATATCAAACCACCATTCTGAAAAATAAGTTAAATTTGAAGACCTGACAGTGTGATATGTACAAAATACAGTTAAAAGAATCGCCGCAAACCTCCCTGCCCATTTCGATTTATCGCTTAGAAATGTGGCAATTGTCACCATATTTAAAGCAATAATCGGATATAAAAATAATGCTGTGCGCTCAACAACATACTGTGTTCCAAAAACATAAAATTGTGCTGTAATGATAAATATAATTGACAGCAACAAAACAAAAGAAAATAGAGAAGGGTCTTTCATTTCTTCCTTATTTATCTTATTTTGCTTATTGTTTAAAATCAACAATTCATTATTTTCAATTAGTATTTCATTATTCTCTAACAATAATTCATTATTCTCTAACAATAATTCATTATTCTTTAACAATAATTCTTTATTATTTTCAATCAAATTATCTTCATTTAGCAAAGATTTATTCTTATTTATCTTTAATTCATTTTTTTTAATTTTTAATTTATTAGCTTCTACTAAATTTTTATTTTTATTTTTAAATTTATTAAAAGTATTAAAAATTAAAAAAACAAACAGCACAACCATCAAATTTTTAAAGATTGTTACAGTATGCCCTGAAAAATATCCTTGTCCATAAAGTGAACGTGAAATGATAGAAACAAAGCTATCATCCCAAATATTTTTAGAGCCATAATAGCTAATTTGATTGTCTTTTAAAATGGCTTTAAAAGGTGCATAAACTAATAATCCTAATAAAAAAGCACCAACTATTTGTGTACCTATACCTTTTTTTAAAACGGCTAAATCTTTTGTCAAAACATACCTTTGGAGTTCGAATAGAAATATCAAAAAGTTCAAAGCTAAGAAAAAATGAAGCAAGGCAAATTGTGCATAAACTGCCAAAATTGAGAACAAAATACTGAGGGGGAGGCTTTTAGAATGATGTTCTAAAACATATCGTGCGGCATAATAAATACTCGGTATCATCAAAGCAAAAGACAAACCGTAGCCACGAGCTAATGAAAAAAACTCCAACATGTAAGGATTACCCAACATAACGGCAACAAACATCAAACCGATGGCATCATCTTTGAAAAAACGACGACTGAATTGCCACACAAACCCAAAATAGAGGAGAAAACTAAGAATATTCGGAATACGTCCCGCCAACTGATTCATGCCGAAAATACTAAAACTCAATTTGCACAAAAGGGAATTTAAGATATGATTGTTGGTATAGGAACTCTTATAACTGACCAAATTCCAAACCGATTCCTTTGTCAGCATCGTCAAAGTATAGGCTTCATCCACCGTAATCTGCACGACGAGGGCTTTGACAATAATAAATATGAAAAGCCCTATTACGAAGGCAAAAGGTATTATATAACGTAGGAAAAGTCGTTGTTTGGTCATAAAATAATGGATAGTAGATAGTGGATAATGGATAACGGAAAATTGAAAGAGAATAGCGGATAATGGATAATGTTGAATCGCTATTCATTATCCACTATCCGTTATCCATTTACCCGCGTTTAAAAGTGCCGAAGTTGGTAGAAATGCTCAAATGATTCATGCCACCCGCAATATGTTGTCTGCCCATACCGTAATCAATGCGAAAACGATTGATTTTAAAGCCCGCGCCAAATGAAAAACCGGCCAAAGAACGAATATTGGGAAGTGACATTTCACGCCTGATTTGATGACTGTATCCAAATCGCAAGCGGAAATTTTCGCTTTTTCCAAACATTATTTCGCCGCCTAAATTGAGATGACGGAATAACTCATCAATACCTAAGCTAAATGCGCTTTTGCTTGATGTTGCCTCACCCAATAAGGACACTTCGTTTTCCAAAGGATTGTCGTAGCGCAAACGCCAAAGCAACAAATCATGAGCAACGACTGATAACCGAAACGGCGCGCGTGCGAGTTTTTTTGAAACGCCGACTTGCAAATCATAAGGCAAGTTTTGACGCGCTTCACCGTAATACGTCTTTAATTGTGAACCGATATTTTTAAGGATAATTGTAGCTCCAAAATTACTTTCAGGATTGATATACGCACCCGCAAGATCAGCTGCAATACCTGTTGAGGTATAAGATTCAAGACGTGATTGTATGAATTTGGCATTTACGCCGACTGAAAATCGCTCGTTGAGTTGCTGAGCCGCGCCGACAAAAACAGCATATTCGCTTGCACGAAACGTGCCTTGTTGATTGCCAAATTCATCGGTTTGCTTGAAATCGCCGTAGCTGATGAATTGCACGCCTGCTTGAAAAGTTGTTTTTATTTTTTCAACATGATAACCATAATTGGCTAAACCGCTTTTGATACCACCCAAAAGAAAGTTTTGATTAAACGCTAATCCATTGTGCATCAAAGGATTGAGTAACGAAGGATTTGCCGAAGCCAATGACAAATCATCGTCGCGCAAAGCAATTTGGCTTTGGTTCAAACCTGTGGCACGGGCTGAAGGACTCTGTTTTAAAAAAGCAAAAGTATAATGTCCGCCATTTTGCGCCGAAAGGTTTGAAAAAAAGGTAAAAATACTGAGGGGTATGAGAAGTCCAATTTTTTTCATGCTTGTCTTATTTTATGGTACAAAGATTGACAAAAAAACAAAGTTCACAAAGCACTATAACGTGTCTCTTTGTGAACTTTGAATATTCATACTGCTTATATGTATAAAACAGTAAAATTTCACTTACTATTTGTTAAATTATTCGAATCAGACAGCCACTTCTTCCATCAGTTGAATGGCTTTATTTGCGCCATTCCACAGTTCGATTCGACGTTTCAAACAAGTTTTGACGGCGTTTTCTGCTTCTTGCCAATAGGCATCGTTGTTTCCACACAAATTAGCCGTCATTTCTAAGGCTAATTGACTATGATGCTCGCCATCAACCTCAATATGACGTTCCAAATAATACTTGAAAATGGACGTATTTTCAGGAAATTTATCATTCAAATCAGAAACTATTGAGAAAAACATATTTGGAATCAAATCTTCTCTGCCGAATGTAAAAATTGCCGCTTGCAAATGTGTTTTGCCACTATTGATGATATCAAACGTAAAATCTACAAAAGATTGGGCTGCTTCGAGTGTTTCTGCAAGGGCATAAGCTTTTTTCAAATCTTTATGGCTTTGCAAGGTCTCAATAAACTTTTTTATGGACGTTGCATCCCCGCCAGATTGTGCCATTGCTTGAAGGTAGAGTTCAAAATGACTGATTCTCTTGCCCATTTCATCTACATCTGACTCTTCCCCAATAACGATTTCATTAATCAAATAGCGGGTATCTGCTGACCCAACTGGAAACCAAGGCACATCAACGCAAGTCAAATTGCGCTGCAGAGATTTCAATAACGACATAAAATCCCAGACTGCATACACATGATATTGCATAAAAATTTGCAAATCCTCAACACTTTTGATGTTTGCATACACTTCGTGGTTGATGATTTCTTGACGAAGTGGCTCAATCGCTTCTTTAATCTTAGATACTCGAATGTTCATTTGTACGATTTTAAAATTTTAAAATTTCATTTCAAAACAAACTAATAACATCTGAATAAAAAAGTTTAGCGTTGATAAAAAAGTTGAACATAATATGACAAATGAGCGGGGTTTAAAGTCCATTAGAATTTCACTTTTTAGAGCTTTTTAGCGGAATCCGCAGATATACTACTTTTCCAAGTGGTGCGACAAATGCCATTTTCGCATTGTTTTTGCATGGTCAAATTGCCTTTATCGTCGTATATTTTCAGCAAACCGTTTTCCAATTCATTGATATAGGTGCCTTCGGCGGCAATTTTTCCGTTTTCATGGTACTCAATGAAAGGGCCATTTTCGACATTGTTTTTATAAAAAATAATTTCTTTGATATTGCCGCTTGTGAAAAAGAACTTCCATTTACCGTCCATTGCCCCGTTTTCGTATTGCCCTTCAGATTTCAAATGTCCGTTTTCAAAAAAAGACTTAAAAACGCCTGTAAAACTGCCATTTTCATCAAAATTACGGCGTTCTCTCACTTGCCCGTTTTCGTAATAAAAGATTTGCTCACCCCTCAGTAAACCTGCTTTGTAGTTTGATTCTTCACATTTTCCACCGTTTTCAGTAAAAAATGTCTCATGCAAACCTTCTTTAAGTTTAGTTTTTGGGTCAATCGTAAAACGTTCGACAAGTTGCCCCGCTTCATTTTTGTTTTCAACGACCTTTACATTGTTACAACTACTGAGGGGTACTAAGATAAGGAAAAATAAAACTATCTTGTTCATGCTTTGTTTTTCAAGTTTTTGATTATCAATGTGTTAAACGTTTTTTTGTATATAAAATATACGAAAGAACTTAAACGACGTTGCAAGGGGTGATAGTATTAAATGTTAAAGTTTTAAATTCGCTTTGGGCTACTTTATAGCTGCGCACTGAACAATAAGTTAACGATGCGTTAACGATGTAAAAAAGGATAATTACTTTTAGTTATATTTGCTTCATCGAAACAAAGCATTTATTCATTTCTGTTAGCAAACGAAAACTATGAAAATTATTAAAGCACTCTCATTCTTTCTCTTCTTCTTTTTGTTCCCAACTTCTTGCGATATTACTGATACCCTAAAAACCGAAGTCACTGTGCTGCGTGAACAAGCCGTTATTTCGTTGAATGATGCTATCAATACCCTACAAAACCAGTCAACGGATTGGAAACCCGTCTTGAAAGACCTTGAAACTAAAATTGATAAACGGGTGCAAGATGTCTTGACTTACAACATTCCCTACATCACCAATTTGGCTTCTCAAAGGGCTTTATCTTCTGTTCTTTGTGTTAAAGAATCGGTCAAAGATGAGGTATTGTATTATTTACAAGTTGTTCGTGCTGAATTAGTTACGGGCATTTTACCGCCTTTACCGCAAACAAAAATTTGCGCTACATCTCAAGTAACGCTTGACTTGAATTCGCCTCGAAATATCCGCAATCAAATCGTTTACACGGGTTATTATATTCACACAAAAGACTCCATAAAAGCTTTTTTGGTGAATGATACTACAAGGATTGAAATTCCAAAAAACAAGATAGGTTATCCCGATATATCAACAATTACATTATCCTTGACGGACTATTCTGATGCTGTTTTAACAAAATATACACATCTTCAATTGATGTATAACAAAGACGTTATTTCATCTATTGGTATTGATAAAAAACTGCCCGACCCGCCTGTTATTGAGATTGCAAAGACGTGGCAACGTGAAATAATATGGATTCCACCGCATACAAACGGCAATCGGGATTTTGATGGCAATGGACCACGTATGGTGTCTCATGTTTATTTGAAACACGATGGTTATAAGGTATTTGCGCAAATTTATCTGTATGCGCAGGAAACAAAATCGGATTGGACCACGGCTGCGGGAACATCGCAATGGGTCGAAATTTATTCTGTCAAAGACGGTTATCGCATCAATAAAATTAAAGAAGCGACCGATTATCTCAATATTTTACGCAATAACAATATTGACTATGTGGATACGAGCATAGAGGATTATATCGTCGAAACAGTTGTCGGTAGAGCAATAGTCGTGGGCGATACGCCAGGCGATGATGCTGGCATACGTACAAAAATAAATTTGAATATTAAATCATTTGACGTTGAAATTCAAAAAATACAATGAAAAATAAACTTTACACTTTCTCTCTTTTTTGTCTTTTGGCAAATTCCTATTTACATGCACAACGCCACGAAAACATCATCAAATTGGGCTTAATTGAACCATTTTATTCGAGTTTGGGCGTAGCTTATGAGCGTTTTATTCCCGAGACGAGTATTTCTGTGCAAGCTTACGGATCGCTCACGCAAAGAAATGTGACGATTTGGGAGAACTTAAAACCGACTTTGAAGGGTTTTAGTGCCGAAATTCAAGGACGTTATTATTATGCGTCTAAAAATCGAAACACCATCAGCGGCATCTACAATGGTGTTTTTGGGAAATACGGTGAAACGCAAATCGCCATGAAAGTGCCCGAAGGCATTGTCAATTTCCTCGATGGCAACAGCAAAATTTTTGGCTTATTCATCGGTTATCAACAAGCGTTTCACAATCGTGTTTTTATAGATGCGACATTGGGTAGTGGCTTTCACAAAGCCGATTATTCGGGTAAGTTTAGTGATAAAGGACGCGTTATTCCGTCTTTGATTTCGAGTGGTTTTATTCCAAAATTTGATTTACGGGCGGGGATTGCCTTCTAATCACTGATTTAGACTGATTAGATTGATTGTTATGATTAGAAATCAATTTTAATCAATCCAATCAGTCTAAATCAGTGATTTTTTACAAAGGATTTAACAGCTAAAACAACATTCTTTTTTGTCAAACGCAAGATGTAATTACCTGATTTTAAATAATTGACATTCACAACTTTGTTGGATTGCAAAGGTTCGATGTGCATCAAACGACCTAAAATGTCGTAAATTTCAACGTTTATATATCTGATATTCTCATTCGTTTCTATATTTAAAACAGAGTCCGTGGGATTTGGAAAGAGCTTAACCTTATCATTCAAACTGCCCCCCTCAGTACCCGTTGTTGTTTCTCTAAAAAGCCATTTGTAACCGTCGCCGAACTCGCGTGCCCAAAACCATTCAGAGTGTTGCCCATCGGTTTTAGTGCCTATTTTCAGTTCTTCGTCTGTGTAACCAAGACCCCTCAGTACAGAAACCATTTGCTGCATCTGCGGCACCATATCAACATCTTCCGTTGTGCCTGACATAAAATAATAACGCATGGTAAACTGTTTACCCCGCAAACGCGCCTGTATGAAACAAGAATCACTGAACCAAAACGATGGGGAAAAAACTAAGGCTTTTGAGAAGACATTTTGATATTCAGCCGCCGCAAACATGCTTTCCAAACCGCCCAGTGAACTGCCTCCGACTGCCGTATTCATTCTATCCGATTTTGTTCTAAAATTGGCATCAATATAAGGTTTGAGCGTTTCAACCATGAATTTAGCGTATTTTCCACCATCCCCACCGCCATAACGGGTGTTTTTCCAAGGCGTTAATTCGCCAATTCTATCTGCACCGCCGTTGTCGATACCGACAACGATACAGCCTTTGTCACCCGCATTTGCCAAAGTATTCAAAGTTTCATCAACCTGCCATTCGCCAGAAAAAGAAGTGGCGCGGTCAAAAAGATTCTGTCCGTCGTGCATATACATCACTGGAAAACGCTTTGTGGTGTCTGAATACTGAGGGGGTAGATAAATCCAAATTCTGCGTGTGCGATTGAATTGTGGTATCAAGAAATTATTGGATACGATGCGCACATTTGCCGCAGCCGTCGAGTTTTGTAACAAATCTTTCCAACTCAACACTTGATTATCAACCGTTTGCACACCGTTATTAAAGGTTAAAGTACGGTTCGAAATTTCACCACCGTTAGCATTGCCTTCAACAGCTGTCCACGAGCCGCGTGTGAATTTATATTCCAAAGCAGTTATGGAAGGCGTAAAAGTGATTTTGTACGAGCCATCCGTTTGGCGGGTCATAATCTTTGACGTATCACCGGGATTCCAATTATTGAAATTGCCAACGATATAGATTTTATCATTGGTCGGCGTATTGGTAGGCACTGAAGTTAAGCGAACAGTGAGTTGCGCAAAAGCGATGAATTGAC
>JAYTUR010000029.1:0-12261 GCA_043744475.1 Saprospiraceae bacterium
TTTTAGACCGAAGTTAATTTTTCAATCGCTTGCGATTGAAAAATTAACTTCGGTCTGATAGATTCTTTTTCTTGTACGCTTTTTTTGCGAAGCAAAAAACAGTGCGAAATCTGTTTAGTGCGTAACATCAGATAATTAAACAGAGCGTCATCCATTTCTAAAAATCAAATCAAATATGTTAATTATCGTAGATAGCGGCTCAACGAAAGCCGATTGGCAAGTCATTAATGCAGACGGAAGTCGCGAATTACACACAACAATGGGTTTTAACCCTTTTTTTCATGATGAAGACCGTATCGAAAGTGAGTTGAGCAAAGAATTTGTTAAAGATGTCAATGTCAAAGAAGCTAAAAAAGTTTACTTCTATGGCGCAGGCTGTTCTGACAAAATGCGTTGCGATATTGTCAAAAGGGGTTTGGAACGAATTTTTACAAATGCTGAGACAATTGCTGTGGAACATGATTTGTTGGGTAGTGCAAGAGCAACCTGTGGCACAAAAGCGGGTATTGCTTGCATCATTGGAACAGGCTCGAATACGTGTTTGTATGATGGCAAGGATGTTATTGACAATGTCTCAAATCTTGGTTATTTGTTAGGCGATGAGGGAAGTGGTTCACATCTCGGTAAATTATTGATACGAGCCTATTTCTATCGGGAATTGCCTGATGACATTATTGAATTTTTCCATGAAGAATTTGGCAACAATAAACGTGTCATTTTGAACAAAATATATGGTGAAGCACCTAATGTTTATTTAGCTTCTTATGCACGGTTTTTCTCAAAGCATAAGAGTCATTTTTATATACAAAAATTGGCAAGCGAAGCCTTTAGTGAATTAACACGTCGCCACATCTTGAAATATGATGGTTGTCATAATGTGCCGATTAATTTCGTCGGTTCTGTGGCGCATCATTTTCAAGACATTTTGAGAACAACGCTTGAAGAACATGATTTAAACTTAGGTGTTGTGATTCAAAAACCCATTGATGCGCTCGTGGATTTTCATTTAGAAAACATCAATGTGGCTGTAAATTAGTCAACAATTAGCAGGATAATAGCCCCCTCAGCATTGTGCATTTAAAACAAAACGGGGAAGGCTATTTACAATTTACTTATATGACAAAGTCAATCAAACGCATAGCTGTTTTTACATCGGGTGGCGATGCTCCTGGTATGAATGCTGCGATTCGCGCCGTTGTTCGGACGGCAATTTACAACGATTTACACGTTTTTGGTGTCGAACGCGGCTATCAAGGCATGATAGAAGGTAAAATCAAACGACTGGAAACAGGTGATGTCGGCAATATCATTCAAAGGGGCGGTACTATTTTGAAAACGGCTCGTTCTTTGGAATTTATGACCCCCGAAGGTCGAAACCGCGCTTATGATTCTTTACTCGCTTTCGATATTGATGCTTGTGTTGCCATCGGTGGTAATGGTACTTTTACGGGTGCTAAAATATTTTCTGAAGAATATGACATTCCGTTCATAGGTGTACCAGGAACGATTGACAACGACCTATACGGTACCGATTTGACCATCGGTTTTGATACAGCTATCAATACCGCCATGGAAGCTGCGGATAAAATTCGTGACACAGCCTACTCTCATAATCGTTTGTTTTTTGTAGAGGTTATGGGTCGTCACGCTGGTTTTATTGCCCTTCATTCTGCCATCGGTTCGGGTGCAGGTGGCGTGATGATACCTGAAAATCAATATGATATAGAGGACTTGATTCTGCACCTTAAAAAATCAGCAAAACGCAACAAACCCTTCGGCATCATCATCGTTGCGGAAGGTAACAAGCAGGGTGGTGCGGCTGAAATTGCCCGATTGGTGCAAGGACGTATTGAAAATTATGACACGAAAGTCACAGTGATTGGACACTTACAGCGCGGTGGTTCGCCTACCTGCATTGACCGTGTTTTGGCAAGTCGCTTAGGTTATGAAGCGGTAAATGCCTTATTAGAGGGACGTTCTAATGTCATGGTCGGTATTTTAAAAAATGACTTATCGTTTACGTCGTTTGATGATGCTATCAATAAGCAAAAGACGGTTAATGATTCTTTGATGAAAATGGCCCAAATATTGGCGTTGTAATTTTATATATCAATCAAATATAAAGCGATTAATCTATTGATTTTCAATAAATTAGTCGCTTTTTGTTTTGGAATTGCCTTTCTGTTTACTTTGAAGCCGACACTTATCACTGCAATATTTTACCTCATCCCATACCTTTTCCCATTTTTTGCGCCACGAGAAAGGTCTTTCGCAACAGATACAAATCTTCCAATCCAAATCTGATTTTTTCTTTTGTTTCGCCATTTGCTGTAAAACATTAATTTTGTGAATAAAACAAAAATACTGTCAAACAGTTTATATTAAACACCAGATACACCCAACGCTATGATTTTTTGTCCAAAGTGCCATACACAACTTGTTGAAGACGCTAAATTTTGCCACAATTGCGGTACACATATAGATATTGCATTGGCTGATTGTCCATCCTGTGCCAAAAAGAATCCTGCTGATGCGCGGTATTGTTATGGATGTGGCTCACCAATGTCGTCCATTATTTTGTCTCAAACGGCTGTACAAAACTCTAAATATGATTTTCAAAACCTTGACATTTTACAAGAGCAAGTAAAATCCTTGTTTTTCGAAGAAATTAAACGACTTTCTGCATGGATTTCACCCGACAAGGTAGAGGAATATCTCAAAACTGTTGTAACTACAAATTTCTATTTGACTGTTGACCGACGCTCAAAACAGATTGCAGAGGAATTTTCAGAGTTGTATTTCAACCAAGTGACCCCCTCAGTATTTCAGCTAGAAAAACAGTTGGAAAACGCTATTTCAAGTTTGGCGATATATCATATCGTGCACAATTGTAAAGAATTGAGTCCGATTGTTTTACCTGAAAAAATTATGAAATACGAGCGTGCTGTAAGAGGCAATGTTGATTTGAAAGAAATGATTTTTGATTTTCTCGATTTAACATCTGAAAAGGAAAGAGTTTATACCGATTTTATCAAAATGCCTTTCAATACGCTTCAAAATGCAGCTAAAAGTTTCGTTTTTGCTGCTAAAGATGAATTTATTTTTCTCATCAGTGACTCTACTTTTCTAAGAAGTGGTAAGGAAGGTTTTGCAATGACAGAATTTGCCCTGTATTGGAAAGAACCGTTGGAAAAACCGCAAAAAATCTATTTTCACCACATCGCAAGACTTGAAAAGCATAAAACTTGGTTCAAAGTCAATAACCGTTTTTTCAATGCCAATCCGTCTTTAAATATCAAAATGATGTTCCTTTTAGAAAAATTAAAGAACATTTATTCTGATTCATAGTCTGTTTATTCGCCCAATCTAATAGTTATAAAATGCTAAAAATACATACTTCTATATCGTTAAACGTTCGTTTTTTTTTCTTTTTCCTCTGTTTTATGCCTTTTTTACTGAGGGGTCAAAATGTCAACGATGTGCGACGTGCATTTTATACTTTTCAAAAAAACACAACAGGAAATCCAGTTTATGAAAACCCACTTGTCGGAGGTTTCAACTGTCCGCAATTCAGCGAAGTGGATTTGAACAACGATGGGAAACTTGACCTTTTTGTTTTTGACCGCATCGGGTATGCCAGTGTCACTTATCTAAATGTGAACAACAAATACGTGTTTAGCCCTGAATACCTTGAAAATTTCCCAAAACTCAACGATTGGGCTTTGTTGAGAGATTTTAATGGCGATGGCATTGCCGATATTTTTACCTACAACGATGGTGCAATAGGTGGTATTAGGGTTTTCAAAGGTAAAATGGAGAACAATAAAATTGCTTTTGATAGAATGAATTTTGCTTTTCCTAGTAATATTCTTAGCTACACTTTGAATGGATTTTCAACGAATATATATGTAAACACGGTTGATATTCCTGCTTTTGATGACATTGACGGAGATGGCGACCTCGATATTTTGAGTTTTGAAGTCGGCGGTGGACACGTTTATATGTATAAAAATTTCAGCGTCGAGCGCAATTTTAGGCGTGATAGTCTTGTTTTTGACCTTTATGACGACTGTTGGGGCAAATTTTTAGACAATGGCTTTTCAAAAGTTGTCAAATTAGGTAATCTTTCTACATGTGCCATGAGCATAATCCAACGTCACCCAGGCGCATCTATTACGACTTTTGATGCGGACAACGATGGGGATAAAGATGCCCTCTTGGGCAGCATTTCGTTTGAAAATATCAACTTTTTAACGAATGGTGGTATGCGGACTGCAGCTTTGATGACCGCTCAAAACAATACTTATCCGCCAAATACTGAGGGGGTCAATTTACCCGTTTTTCCCGCATCTTATATGTTAGATTTGGATTTTGATGGTAAAAAAGACCTCGTCGTTTCGCCTGCTTCGACAAATTATATTGAAAATTATGCCGTCAATTGGTACTATAAAAACACTGGGACGAATGCTGTTCCGACCTTTCAGATTCAACAAAAAGACTTTCTCGTTCGGGATATGATTGACTTAGGTACGGGCGCAAATCCTGCGCTTGTTGATGTCAATGCCGATGGCTTACTCGATTTAGTAGTTGGCAATGGCTCTTTGTATTTACCTCAAAGTGGACGTGATGCCCGTTTGTTTTTGTTCCAAAATGTAGGGACATCTTCAGCACCTATTTTTAGGTTAGTCAATGATAATTGGCTGAATTTCAAGGCTTTATCAAGTATTGATAACTATAATTTTAGCCCCACTTTTGGCGATTTAGATGGCGATGGCGACATAGATTTACTTGTCGGAGAAGAAAGCGGAACGCTTTTTTTTGTTGAAAATAAAGGAGGCGTAAATCAACCCCTCAGTATGGCAACGCCGATTCCTGTTTGGAAGAATCTCGATGCAGGAGCGGCCGCTAAACCTCAAATTGTGGACCTCGACCGCGATGGTTTGCCCGATATTGTAACTGGTACACGCAATGGTTTTATTCGTTTTTTTAAAAATATCGGTACAACCTCAACACCTAATTTTTCAGCAACAGCTACAAAAACTAAATTGGGTTTCGTTGATGCCGCACAATTCGGTTTTCCGACCGGTTTTGCTGCACCTATTTTCATGAATTTGGGTAACAAATTCGTTTTGTTTTGTGGTACAGAATCAGGACGCATCAAAGTGTATGACAATATTGACGGACGGCTCAACGACACATTTAGGCTCATCAATAACGACTATGGTTTGTTACAAGATGGTGGTAGATTGAGTTTAGCAATAGCCAATGTAACGACAAATGATAAAAAATTGGAACTCTTTATTGGTAATCAACGTGGTGGATTGACAGCCTATCAAATGTCATACAATGCTGATGGTACAACACCTACACATGATGTTGCAAATCAAGCATTTACGACAGTTTTTCCTAATCCAACAACAGAGCAATTGACAATAAAATGTGATGTAGAATTAGGTGTTCAAACAAAAAAAATGTACTTATACAATACGATAGGGCAGTGCTTAAAAACGGCTGTTTTTATGACCCCTCAGTATCAAATGAATATTTCTGAATTATCTAACGGTATTTATTTTCTTAAAATTCAAACTGACGGTAAACAGCAAATTTTGAAAATTGTTAAAAAATAAAAAGGTGACAGACGACGAAGTTCAAACTTCATCGTCTGTCGTTTACGCATAAAAAGAAAGCCGAATGTTTCGCAACACACGGCTTCTGTTATATGGTGTAAAATTTTTTACAAATAAGAACGCATTTCTTGTGAATTATAAGATTTGCGGAGACGACGAATGGCGCGTTCCTTAATTTGACGAACCCTTTCGCGCGTTAATCCAAAAGCTTCGCCAATTTCTTCAAGTGTCATTGACTTATCCTCAAGACCATAATAGGCAGAAATAACCTCTTTTTCACGTTCAGAAAGTATCGCCAAACCTTGTTGCACTTCTTCGCGCATAGATTCATCAAGCAAAGTGGTGTCAGGCATACGCTCATCATTGGTTACAAAAACATCGAGCATAGTTGCGTCGCTGTCTTCGCCGCCCAATGGTGAATCCATGGATATGTGGCGTGTATTTGAGCGCAACATATTAGCCACTTCTTTCGGTGTCATTTCCAATATTTCACCTAATTCTTCATTGCTTGGCTCGCGCTCAAACTCTTGAACAAATGAAATATAGGCTTCGTTGACACGATTGTATGAACCAACTTTGTTCAAAGGCAAACGAACAATGCGGCTGTGCTCAACGATAGATTGAAGAATTGATTGGCGAATCCACCAAACGGCATAAGAAATAAATTTGAAACCTTTTGTTTCATCAAAACGGCGTGCAGCTTTCATCAAACCAACATTACCTTCATTGATAAGGTCGCTCAATGTAAGACCTTGATTTTGATACTGTTTGGCAACAGAAACGACGAAACGAAGATTGGCTTCAGTGAGACGCTCAAGGGCTTTTTCGTCGCCTGCACGTATGCGGCGAGCCAATTCAGCTTCTTCTTCACCTGAAACCATCGTAATTTTGCCGATGTCATTCAAGTATTTGTCCAGTGCAAGACTTTCGCGACTGGTAATTTTGTTAGTAATTTTTAACTGACGCATGGTGTTGAAATGTTTTAAAAGCTTTGGAAGTGATTGAAATATTCATTTTGGACTATAATTTGTGAAAAAAGTTGCATGAAAGTGTTAAATTTATTGACATTCTAATAAAAAAGATTTATATGCAATTTCTACTTAACTATACAAATTAACTGCCAAATTAGTTCATGCTCTTTTTTAAATTTTTGATATTATTTTTATAAAAATTGAAGAGAAGTAAGTGTTTGTATTTGTTTTAACAATATCAAAATATTAATCATTTGTAAAGGCTTCATTGTTAAGTTTTTAGGCAATAATTGTAAATATAAATTAAATTAATTATACAGAAAAAATTAACATTTTTTTTAGCTGAAAAATATTTTTTTTTGATTGATGCAAAGCTAATAATATTAAAATAGTTTTCAAGGTATCGAAAAACAGAGATTTTCCATCTCGTTTTTTTGTCTAAGTGAAAACTAAAAAAACTAAAATAGTTTTCAAAGAATTAAAAATATAAAATGAAAAATTTTCAAATCATCCTTTTCAGTCTCCTTTTCTTGGTTTTACCAAAATATGAACACACGCAAACCCAAATGACGCTTGCCGAATGTGTGCAATACGGCTTGGTCATTCGCCAACCTTACAAAGACAACGGTTGGACATCGCAAAAGCCGATGAAAAATCGAAAGAAGTGCGTGCCGCTTGGTTGCCACAAGTCAGCGGCTCTGCTGCCTTGATATTCGGTATGATGCCGATTGCCTTTGCTCATGGTGCAGGTGCAGAATGGAAAAGTGGTTTGGCAAGTTCGATGGTTTTAACACTTGTGGTCGTGCCTTCTGTTTATCTTATTGTAGATATGATGAAAGGTGAAATGAAATTCAGATAATCTAAAAAGATATTTAAAAGTATTGTACCAGATAACTTGATGATTGAAGGGGAAAAGTATTAGCCGTCTAAAAAAATGCACGATACGTCATGTCAAGTCGAAGGTATTGTATGGGGATATGAATGACCCCCTCAGTATAAAAGCCTTATTTTTGACAAACATCATTCAAATGTTAAAACAGGTAATAATTGCACCGACAGCACAATGTGTGAAAAATGTAATAATTTCCCATAAATGTATAAGTATTCATCCGACTGTTGCCTATATCTTTGCATCATAATTATTTGAGAACGACCATATTGATATCAAATCACGTATCATCGAAATAGGGGATTTGAATATAAAATATTGTTTTTAGCATAAAATTGTGTCCTTTTTGGTAAAAGTGTAAGTATGTATCATACTTACACTTTTTTTTTGGCATACTGAGGGGTATCCCATCGAATCAAGCCCATATAGCACCCAATGTGTGAATTATGTAATTATAATTTTTATTTATGTAACAATTCCGTATATAAAACATAGACATTTGCGGAGTGAAAATGATTTCACAATTCAAATAATTTCATGAAAACCTACCTTTTATTTATTATCACTTCTATTTCTTTGTGTTTTTCCTCAAATGCCAGCTTTGCGCAGACCATTAACTTAGGCACGGCTGCCAAATATGTCTAGTTTTCAACCAATGGCGCGGTACACAATACAGGCTTTTCGCTTTTAACGGGCAATGTTGGCGCAAATATCGGTGCGGTTACAGGATTCGGTAACGTGGACGGCGGTATGCACAATATTGATGCAGAAACGGCTGCGGCTGCTACAGACTTACAAAATGCTTACAATACCTTGAATGCCAAAACACCGACGGCTGTCCACGCAGTTCTGCTGGGCAGCGGTGAAACTTTATTTGCGGGTATTTATGGCATCGCAGGTCATACCGATTTGAATGGCAACTTGACTTTAGATGGTCAAGGCAATCCAAATGCGCAATTTATTTTCAAAATTTCGGCGGGTACTTTTACGTCAGCTGCCAATGCGCAAGTCATTTTAACGAATGGTGCAGTCGCTTGTAATGTTTTTTGGGTCGTTGAAGGCGCTATAAATATTGGTGCAAACACGATCATGAAAGGGAATATCATTGCCAATAATGCAGCATTAGATTTGAACTCTGGTGTGAATCTGGAAGGCAGAGCATTCTCAACAACGGGCGCAATCAGTGTCACGGGCGTTGTGGCGACAATGCCATTGGGTTGCGGTATTCCTATTTTAACGGGTCCTTTAGCTCCCACCTTAGGTAAAGCCTCTTGTTACGCGCTCTTTTCAAGTACTGGATTGGTGACCAATACCGGCACAACATCTGTAACAGGCGATATTGGTTCAAATTCTGGTACAACTTCGGGTTTTAATGCGGCGAATGTTATCGGTGTAGTTCATCCCAATCCTGATGCTCAAAGTGTGACGACTGCTAATAACTTAACCACGGCTCAAAGTTACTTGAGTACCTTGACGACGGACTTTGAACTCTTGTATCCTGCCCAATTTGGCAACACCCTTGTTTTGACACCGCACACGTATCTCTTAACGGGCGGTACTTCATTCAATGGTCTTTTGTATTTGAATGCACAAGGCAATGCCAATGCTGTTTTTGTTTTAAAAATAACGGGTCCGCTCGCTGTTAATTCAAATGCATCGGTTGTTTTACAAAATGGGGCACAGGCGAAAAACGTTTTTTGGAAAGTAGATGGTGCGGTTGTGATAGCTGACAATGTCAGTTTCAAAGGGACAATCATAAGCGGTGGTGCTATCAGCATCGCTACTTTATCAACATTGGTGGGTCGCGGTTTGACCTCAAATGGTAACATCAATACGGCGGACATCAACGCCGTGATTGCTTCTCCTTGCGAAAGTACGATACCCGTTACGTGGTTATATCTGAAAGCTAAAGCCGTTAAAAAAGATGTTTTAGTGGAATGGGGCACGACAGACGAGTTAAATAACGGTGCTTTCGTGGTTGAGAAAAGTAGAGATGGCAAAAACTTTGAAGCTTTAGCCACTGTCCAATCTATGGGGGAATCCAAAAAAGGGCAAAACAATTATTCATTTACGGATAAAGAACCTTTTAGCTTGACCTACTATCGAATTGCCCAAACGGACAATAACAGCTCCGTTAAAAAGTATTCTCCGACCGTTTTAGCTGCCCTCAATCAGAGTTTCAAAGTGAACCACTACGTTCAGGGCAATTATATATACGTGGAAACCAGCGGTTCAGAAGCCACTGCGGGTTCTATCGAACTGTATGACATCAATGGTCGCTTAATATCTGCTCAAAAAATCATGATGGGCAAAGAAAACAGCACTTATAAAATCGAAAAACCGCAACAAAACGGTTTATATATTCTGTATATCGGCAAACCGGGCGAAAAAAGCTATGTCGGTAAAGTGATGGTGATGTCAAATTAAATTGTTTAATCTAAAAAAGCGACGGCAAAGTTCAAAACTTCGCCGTCGCTGTGTTTATACCGCCGTTAATACAGCGATTATTAAAAAGTTATAAACTCATCAATCTGCTTTTCAATACTCATCAAGGTAGCTGCATCAACGATATTATAATCGGCATCAACCATTTTATTAAAAGCAGAAATGGGGAGCAAGTTGGGCAAAACCGTTACACGCATAAACATCATAACGCTTGTAAAATGCTCTAAGCCGCGAATATTACCCGCCCGACCCGTCGCAACACCCACCAAAGCCGCTTTTTTGTTATTAAAAACGGACATTTTAGAACGAATTGAACACGCATCAATGAACAACTTCAAAATGCCAGGAAAAGAGCCATTGTATTCAGGTATGACAAATATCAATTTGTCGGCAGGTATCATATAGGTGTCTTCTATCGCTTTGAATGATTCGGGAAGTGTGTCTTTTTGATACATAGTAGCACCAAATACTTCGGCAGGCAGGTCTTTAAGAGAATACAGCAGCACCTTTTCAGACGTTTTGGTTTGTATCATTTGGTAATAATGATTGGCTAAAACGTGTGTCAAACCATCTTTCCTATCTGTTCCAGATATAATTGTAATCATCAATGAAAATTATTGACTGATGTTATGTACAGGCACATAGATTTTACGGACACGACGGATTTACACTGATTTTTCTAACGCATCTTTTTGTTCCACTAAGATGGGTAATATTGCTTAATCCGTATCTTTAAAAAATCAGTTTAAATCCGTCGTATCCGTGAAATCCGTTTGCCATTAAGCGACATCAGTTATTGAAATACTGAAATTATTTGGTGAAAGTAGTGAAACAACTCCTTTTTACCAATTGTTTCAGTTTTGATTTTGATTTTATACTAAAAGGTGTCCAAATGTTTTACTTTTGCTGATACACTTGAAACAATAATTTTGAAAATCGGATATGAAAAACATAGAATTGTCTCGCCTTTTCTACAACGAAATTCTGAAAATTCACCAATCAGAAGCCCTTGACAACAAGCCCAAAATTCAGGCTTTGCAACAACTATTGCACACCATCTTTTTTAATGTGACAATGGCTGAAAAAGTGCCATTCAATACATTTTTCGCGCGGATAGCTTATTCTTTTCAAAAATTTGAAGTGCCGATTCGCCGCCAAATGACGATTCATCATTTTAGAAAAGCGTTGCAAAAGATTGACTTTCAAAGCGATACAACCAAGGTTTATGAATTAGGTTTACGCGCCTGCGCTGATGCTGTTAAAATATTCTATGGCGAGGACCCCTCAGTAAACGTCTTGAATATTTTGCCGCCAAAGGAAAAATTTTCATTCGCACCTTCCGAAGTTTTTTCTAAAAAATCAAAAATGCGGGTCGTCGTTTTACGCGACGATGCAGAACAAGAGCAGTTTGTCGGTATTGACGAAGACACAAATCAAGAAGTTCGGATTCAATACTTTATCGCTGAACGCAATGAGAATTTTAGGAAAAGCGTGGCGGTCATTCGACATATTTTTGGTTATCCCACAACGCTGCATTTGCTGAATGTGGAGGTCAATAAAGAAGGCATTTTGCGCCCACGTGCCTTTGTCATCGAACCCGATTATTTAGTAGATGTCACCGCCGTGGCAGAATCTTTTCGACATCGCAGCGCAGAGCCTTTGGTGTATATGTTGACCAAATTTTTGCCGTATCAAGCGTCTGCAAGCATAATGAAAGGGAATATTGCCAACTTTTTCCTCGATGAATTGATTGCCAATCCAGAAGTTGGATTTACGGAAACCTTCCGTAAAACCTTCAAAATCAATCCCATAGCGTTTTGTATTTTTGATGAAAGAGAAGTTAGGCAAATTTTTGAAGATTGCAAAGGTCATTTTATTCACTTAAAACGGATTGTTACTGAGGGGTTCGATAAAGCGGGTATTCAGCGCAAAAATTGCTACTTAGAGCCTTCGTTTTATGCGCCAAAATATGGCTTACAAGGTCGTCTCGATTTGTTTTATCAAAATCCAGAAACGCTTAAATCGGCTATCATCGAGTTGAAAAGCGGTAAACCGTATAATCCGAATATTTATGGTATTTCAAACAATCATTTTACTCAAACTTTACTCTACGATTTGCTCGTTGAAGCCGCTTTTGGCGATAAAATAAAGCCTTTATGTTATATTTTATACTCTGTTTTAGAGTTAGACAACTTGAAATATGCCCCTAATTTAAGTTCGCAACAATTCGAGGCGTTGAATATTCGCAATCAGATTTTGTCGCTCGAACAAGCCTTAATCAATTTGAATAAAAAGAAAGGCAGTGCAAATGAAGGCGATTTTTTCAATC
>JAYTUR010000030.1:0-12261 GCA_043744475.1 Saprospiraceae bacterium
CGAAAGTTCTTTTTTTCTCATCAACAGCCGTGAAACAAAGTTCTTAGAAGCCCAAATCAAACAAGCCAAATTGGTGACCGAATTGAACATTGCGCGTGCCACAACGACATGGGCAACGGGCTTTTTAGGTTTTTGATTGTGGATAATTGACGATTAACTTTCCGAAGTTTTAAACTTTCGGAAAGCTTTTTCTAACTAACTTCGCCGAATGATTAAGCAAAAATCCGTACAAGAGATACTTACTGTCGTCCGCATTGAAGATATTGTCGGCGATTTTGTGACCCTCAAACGCAAAGGAGCGAATATGGGCGGCTTGTGTCCGTTCCACAATGAAAAAACGCCTTCGTTCAATGTTAATCCAGTACGCAATATTTTCAAATGTTTTGGTTGTGGCGAAGGTGGCGATGCGGTGACATTTTTGATGAAACATGAAAATATCAGCTATCCTGAAGCCCTGCGTTATATCGCCAAAAAATATAATATTGCTATCGAAGAAACAGAAGTTTCAAAAGAAGTGATTGAAGAAAAGCAATTAGCAGATGCACTTTATATCGTCAATGAACGGGCTTTGAAGTTTTATCAAGAACAACTTTTTGAGACAGATAAAGGCAAAAGCATTGGGCTTCAATACTTTAAGCAACGGGGCTTCCGCGAGGAAACGATTCGCAAATGGGGTTTGGGCTTTGCTCCTGAACACCGCGATGCCCTCACAAAGACGCTGACGACTGAGGGGTACTCGATTGAGAATTTGCGAAAAGTAGGCTTGACTTCATCTTATGACAACGATTTTTTTAGAGGTCGCGTGATGTTTTCTATTCAAGGTTTATCGGGCAAACCCATCGCTTTTGCGGGTCGCATTATGCAAGCCGATGCCAAAGCACCGAAGTATATCAACTCGCCTGAAACCGAAATTTACTTGAAAAGTAAGATACTTTACGGCTTATATCATGCCCGTAAAGCGGTTCAAAAAAGTGACGAATGTATTCTGTGTGAAGGATATACGGACGTTATTTCTTTGCATCAAGCGGGCATTGAAAATGTGGTGGCAAGTTCGGGAACAGCATTAACACCTGACCAAATCCGTCTGATTAAACGTTTTACGCCAAATATAAAAATCATATACGACGGTGATGCGGCGGGTATAAAAGCCGCTATTCGGGGTTTAGATTTGGTTTTGGAAGAGGATATGAACGTCAAAGTCGTGCTTTTGCCGAATAAAGAAGACCCTGACAGTTACGTGCAACGCATCGGTGCAACCGCTTTTCAAGAGTATATTGACAAGGAGGCAAAGGATTTTATCTTCTTTAAAACCCAAACTCTACTTGAAGAAGCGGCAGGTGACCCGATTAAAAAATCCAAATTGGTCAAAGAGATTGTGGCGAGTATTGCTAAGATTCCTGACCCTGTAAAACGGCAATTGTACATCAGAGAATGTGCTGCTTTGATGCGGGTTGAAGAAGCAATTTTGGTTGGCGAAACAGGTAAGTTGATTCGTAAAGGCATGGACGATAAGAAAGCAGGACGTGCCGCACCACCCCCCTCAGTATCTGACGAAGCAGGACAACCAACTGATAATCAGAAAGTTATAGAAGAAACCTTTGGTGAAAAAAAGCCTCAAAACCTATCGAGTACCGAAGGCGATTATCAAGAGCGTAACATCGCCCGCATACTCGTTGTACATGGCAGCGAGATGTTTGATGAAGAAAATAATGTAACAGTTGCCGCTTTTGTTATGTCGAATATTGAAGATGTGATACAGGATTTTGACAATAAACTTTATCAACGCATTGCACAAGAAACGGCAACGCTTTTGGAAAAAAACACCCCCTTCAGTATTCAATACTTTTTGAGCCATAGGATTAAGGAAATTCAAGATTTTGCAACGACGATGTTGTCGTCGCCGTATGAATATTCCGAAAATTGGGAAGCGAAATTCAATCGTCCGCTTGAAACGCAAAAAGAACCCGATTTGAATTTTGTCCGCGATGCGGAACAGTCGCTCAAACGTTTCAAATTGCGGAAAGTATTTAATATGATGAGCCACAATGAAGTGCTATTACGCAAAGCGGAAGCGGAAAAAGACGACTCAATGTATATGCGTCATCTAAAAATACAAATGAAATTGAATGAGATGAAAGGGCAGTTGGCTAAGGAATTGGGGACGGTCATATTCAAATAGGTTTTTCAACAAAGCCTAATTAATGAAGATTCAATTTCTCTTTTGCATCATGGATACAAAAAGCCAAATTAGGATGTAAAATGGTCAATCCATTGATAGACGAATTTTTAATTTCAGCTTTTATAGCCGGTGAATATTCTGTCAAATAAATCAATGTGCCCTGTTTTTGGAATTCTTTTATAATTTCTCCTAATCGGTATAAACCTGTGGCATCAATTAATGGGACATTTTTTAGATTCAGAATAATGACTTTTGGCTTCTGATTTGTTTGTTTTAAAGCCTCTTGAAATGTTTGTGTGGCGCCAAAAAATAATGCACCTGTAATTTCATAAACCATAATGCCTTTCGGCAAATCTGAAATGATATGGTCGCCATCTTCTTGTGTTTCTAATAAATTGACTTGCATGATATCAGACATGCGTTTGATGAATAAAAATGCCGATAAGACCATGCCTATTTCTATCGCAATGATTAAATCGAAAACAACCGTCAAAAAGAAAACAGTCAATAACACAACTCTATCGTAGGTATTTCCCTTGAAAACTGACTTGAAGTTGTGCCATTCACTCATATTATATGCTACAACAATCAAAATACCTGCAAGACAAGCCAAAGGAATGAGTTTTGCCAACGGTGCAGCAATGAGCATGATGATGAGCAAAACGACAGCATGAACCATACCTGAAACGGGCGTTCGTCCACCATTTTTCACATTTGTCGCTGTTCGAGCAATCGCACCTGTCGCTGGAATGCCGCCGACAAAGGCGGAGACAATATTGGCGAAACCTTGTGCCACCAATTCTATATTTGACCGATGTTTGCTGCCAATCATACCATCTGCAACAACAGCGGATAATAGACTTTCGATACTACCTAACAGTGCAATAGCAAAAGCTGGAGAGAGCAATGATTTTATTTGTTCAAAAGAAGGCAATTGAAAATGAGGTGTAGGAAGCGTGTTGGGTATTTCGCCAAATTTTGTTTCTATGGTATCAATTGGCAGATGAAATAGCTGGACAGCCGAGGTACAAAGAACTATGGCTGCTAAAGAACTGGGTATTTTGTTTGTTATTTTAGGTAAATAAACGATGATAATGATGGTCGCTAAACCAATTAGCAACGATGTTAGGTTGATACTTTGGATGTTTTGAGTGTAGATAACCCATTTTTCGAGGAATTCAGAGGGCACCTTATCTATTTCTAATCCCAAAAAATCTCGAATTTGCGTAGAAAATATGATAACAGCAATACCGCTTGTAAAACCAACAATGAGTGGATGTGGTATGTATTTCAATAATGAACCAAAACGCAGTAACCCCATTGCCATCATAATAAAACCTGCCATCAAGGTCGCAATTGTCAATCCTTCTACACCATGTTTTTGAACAATACTAAAAATGATAATAATAAATGCACCTGTTGGTCCACCTATTTGAACACGGCTGCCACCCAATGCAGATATAATAAATCCACCAAAAATGGCAGTTATTAAGCCTTTTTCAGGTGAAACACCACTGGCAATCGCAAATGCGATAGCTAATGGTAAAGCGACGATGCCAACTATAACGCCTGATAATATATCTTTTTGTAATTGTTCTTTAGATATGCCTTCACGAAAAACGGAAAATAATTTTGGCGTAAAATCAATGGGTAATTTCATTTTTCTTATTTTATTTTTCTTATTTTATCAGTAAGTACTCACATCAACTTGTTTTCTCCCACAATTTTAATTTTTCATCAAAAGCGAGGTAGTTGATTTCGTAATTATCTGGAATTTCTTTACCAAAACTGAAATACGTGACCAATTTTGTACCGATAGGCATGTCTGCGAGCTGTTCTTTGACATACAAAGAATAGCTTTCGTATAGTTCACGTTTCAATTCAATATCATCATCAATGCTGCCGCCGAAAAGGCTGATGTTTTCATAAAAAGCATTGAAAATATAGAAAGCATCGTAGTCTTTGAAATCAATATTTGTGATATTGGTATTAATAAAAGACACATTTGTTAGATTGTATTTTTGAGAAATTCTAAGCGCTTCTAAATGGAGTCTTTCCCGTTGTTCGACACCAAAAAACGACCCCTCAGTACAAACCGACCCAATCATGCAAAACTTCCCTGCACCTGACCCTATGTCTAATACTTTTATGTCTTTTTGAGGTGCTAAATAACGTGCTGCCAATTTAGCGACTTTGACGGGTGTAAAATGGATGCCTGCTGCCTCTTGAATCTGTTCTTCAAATATCAAATCAAAATCACTATCAACTATTTCAATATTAGATTGTATGTTCTTGAACTGCATAATTTATTTATTAATATTCAAATAAAGTCGTTGAAGTTTTAGAACTTCGACGACTTTTATAATGCTTAAAAAACGATTTTATCGAATGAATCTACCAATTCTGGTTTCATTTCAAAAGTCAATGAGCGTGTTTTCTTTTTCTGAATTGGGTCAAATTCATTCAACCCAAAAGTGATGTCGGTCACGTCTTCAATTTCAGAAATAGGTACTTGATAGGTCTGAAATTGTTCATATATAAAACCACGTTTTACAATGTCTTCTATCAAATCATTTTGCTGAACGATATATCCTGTTGCTGAAGGTGTGCCATCGTCTTTAATCATCACAATGATTTTCCAAAACTGGTCTGGAATTTTAACATCATTATAAACACCATCTTTATCATTAAAAACGGGACCTGTAAAGACGATAATTTTCAAACCAAATTTACGGGCATTTTGCAAGGCATAATTCTCCAAACCAAGCCAACGTTTGGCGTTTCGGTTCAAGTCTTTATGCTGTGGTGCGGCATTCGTCAAGTGAAAAGTATCGTTATTGGCTTTAATCGCAAACTCCAAAGTATCACCCCAAAGAGTATCTTCACGCCGCACTTGATGACCAATATCGAAGTCATTTTTATCATAAAAAGAAACTGTTAACTGCTTTTCTTTAGGAATTCGGGGGTCTAAATACCATTTATCACGTCCAATTTCGGTTCTTGAAGGCACTTCGCCGAGCTTTTTGTAGCTCAAAGCATCTACGTTGACTGCCGTCAAAAAGGGCATTTTTCTTTCACCATTCATCACAACGCTATAATGGTGATATTTCAGTTCTTTTAGCCCCCCCTCAGTAGTTGTAGCGATTTTGGACTGCATTTTTTTGGATAGTTTAGGCAAAGGGATTTTTAAACTTAAAAAGTCTGGATTATAGCCTTTTCTATTGCTGTAATCGGGGTCAATAGTGATGGCACCCGAACTTTTAGTTGTCGGTATTTCAGAAGGGTATCCACTTGTCGTTGTGGGTTTGGTCTGTGTTTTTGTCGGTATTGGTTTTTCAACATTGGGTTTAGGTTCTTTATCTTTTAGGTCAGCGACCGAGAAAATACGCACAATCCAATCAATGAAGCGATTGAAAATGTTTTTAGGCTTGTCCATAATAAATTATTGATAATGAATTAAAATGTTTTTCTGACTGTTAGGATGTCCTTTTAGATAAAAATATTGTTGTTGTCGCTACAAAATTAGCATAACAATGATAGAAAACTGAATTTTATATGATTTTTTGGCATTTAAATACAGATTTACGAATGCTTACAGATTTGGTAAATCTCTAACCCAACCCTAAAATCGCCTAAACTGTCCGTCTCCAATATTCTGTTGATAAGGCACTTTGATAAAGTCGAGTGTACCCGGTTTCACACGTAAGAAAAAGGAATATGTGCCCCGCACAGGTTGCCAACTCATGCCCATTTCCCAGCAATGTAAGTCGCGGCTAAAGCTGAAATCGGGGTAGGTCAATTGTTTTTGTACAAAATCGTAACCGATATTGCCGACTGTCATAGACCATTTTTTACTCAATTTGATATTACCTGACGTGTAAAGTGAGTTTTGAAACAATGTTGTGTCTCGTCTGCCAAAATTTCTGTCCACACTGATTGAAAAAATGTGGTTGATTCTAAAGTCTTTAAAAAGGTCAATTAAGCTCTCTTCTTCGGCGTTTTTCTTTGTTTTTTTAGTGGGTTGGGGTTGTCCTGCAAGGTTACCTTCTTTGGCATTGCCCGTAATAAAGTCTCGAATTTGACCAATACTGATGCCTGTATTGACGGAAACAGTGGCGTTCAAAAAGTTCAAAAGTTTACCATTGATATTCAACGCAAAGTCTTGTGAGCGCAAATTATTTGACATACGTCCATAAGGACTGAACAATGTGCCAATGCTCAAAGTAGATAACCCTTTAAACAAATTAGTGCCTGTTGACATCGAAATATCGCTAAAACGGAACGAATCAGCGGCAAAATTGTAGTTTCCTGTAATATTAACGTTCTCTAACAGTTTTGTTTTCTTAAAAGTTGAATCTCGTTTATTGAATGTTTTCATCTCAAAAAGGTTCGTCAAATTATAACCCAAAGCCATTTGTTTACCGCCTGAAGCTGCGCCATAAATCGAGTTTTCGTAGCGGCTATACACTTGTTTCAAAAGCGAACTATTGGTAGTGCGCACGCTGTCCGTATAACGATAATAATTGGGCGAATAATTAAAACTCAAAGAGGGCGAAATTGAGTGCCGAATGCCGCGCAACCACCCATTTTTGAACTGAACTGTTCCAAAAATACGTGTTGTTAGGCTTGCGCCCATATTGAATTGATGCGGACGATAAAAGCCGCCGATGGTATCAGTTTTAGTTGTGCCATCTAATAAAACGCGCGGTACAAACGATGTATCTGTTTTTGTACTATTTATAAAAGTATCAATTTTAATTGTTTGTGTTGGGTCAAACGACTTGCTGATTTGGTTGATGTACCAATGTTCACTGTAAGATACTGAGGGGGAGAAATTAAAATATTTTAATACCGTAAAGTTGACATTTGAACTTAAATTATGCCGAACACCAAATTTTAAATTATCTAAAACACGCGGTGTTAGCAGCAAAGAGTCTTTGGTTTGAATTTGATTTTGAAGGCTTGAACTGTATTGCAAAGCCACTTTTTCGTACCAACGTTCAGGTCCAACCCGTTCTTTTTGCTTAAAAGGAAACAGCGTTTGCATCGTAAAATCGAGGTTGGGCAAAGAAGCTGTAACATCACGCGTCACTAAGTTTTGCGTCAATTGCATACCGCCTGAAAGCGTGTAAGGTTTACCAGGAAATGTTTTTGTAAAGGAAATAGAAGAAGCTGCTTGACTCGTTGTGGCTGAATTGAAGTCGTTCCGAGTAACGCTGTTGTAATTACTCCGCAAAGGGTCATTACTTTTTGAACCACTCATATTGACACTTGCGTTGAATGACCAATTTGGGTTCACGCGTTGGTCTTTTGAGTGTGACCAGCGAATATTCCACGAAGGGTCGCGGCTCAAAACAGATTTTTCGTTTTCTTTAATTGTACTCGCATAACCGACTTCAAAATTGCCTTGATAGCGATATTTTTTGACATAACGGCTGTTGGCACGCAATCCCCAAGTGCCACGGACGTAAACATCGCCCGTTAAAGTGAGGTCATAATTGTCTGAAAGCGGGAAATACCAACCCATATTTTTCAAACCAAAACCCCAAGTGGGCGAATATTCATAGTCTTTTGGAAATATTAAACCCGTTTTTTTACCTTGTTTTAAGGGAAAAGCGGCAAAAGGCAACCATATCGGTGTCGGAATATCGCCAATCACCAAATTGGAAGGACCGACGACAATGAGTTTGTTGGGAATCACTTTTTGCTTCGCCGAAACGATGCCAAAATGTGGATGGTCGGCAGAACAAGTCGTGAAAATAGCGTCTTTGGAGTAAATAATATTGTCTTGTTTGACTGTCGAATCACCAGTTGAAGCCACAAATTTTGATTTGCCGCCATGTATAAAGATGTCATTTTGCTTAGATAAGGCTTCTAAAATGATACCTTTTCTGGAAATGAAATTGTAGCGCATTTTGTTGGCACTCACGTCTTGTGTGCCGTCTTTGAAATTGGGCAAACCTTTGGGTTTACCGACACTATCAAGGCGCGGTTCAGCCGTTGCAACACTATTTTTCATATCCACAACGATATAAGCAGCCGTCAATTTGAGGTTGCCGTAGTTGACATACGCATCACCGTATAGGTGAACGAGGTTGCTTTTATTGTCAAAAAAAATGGAATCTTTTGCACCATAGTCAACAGGCGAGTCCAAACCTTCTTTTGAGATTTTTACAGTAGAAGAATCTTTGCGAGGTGTCGAATCGAGCGCGACAAGTACTGCCGAAGTTGCGGTTACAACCTTAGGCTCGATTGGCACAGAATTTTCTTTTTGTTTGATAGAATTGGGCTTTTGGGCGACTGTATTTGTCACGCAAAACAAAATAACTATCATAATGATATGCAAATGATGTTTCAAGGTCAAAAATCTCCTTATTTTTACGTCCGATACTGAGGGGGGCTTTTTTAAAAAAAAACTAAACCTCAATACTTTCGTCATTTTAATGAAAAATACTCGTCTATGTTTAATAGAAAAACAATTGTTTATTGCTTATTTCTAACGCCACTTTTTGCCTTAGTGCCGCTTTTAAAATCTGATACGGCAGTTTTTAACGAAAAATTAACGCCAGAACCGAATTCTATTGATTCGGCGGGCAAAGTTACAATCCCTGACGACATTGCAGATAAAGATTATCGGATAAAAAAAGTTGTTATTGATGCAGGTCATGGTGGGTACGATTCTGGATGCCTTTCCAATGATGGTGTTGAAAGCAAAAATACCCTTGCGATGGCTTTGAAATTGGGTCAAAAAATCAAGGACAACTACCCCTCAGTAGAAGTCATTTATACACGTGACAAAGACGTTTTTATTGAATTGCACCGTCGCGCCCAAATTGCGAACGATGCCAAAGCCGACCTTTTTATCTCCATTCATTGCAATTCAACAGATGAAAATAGCGGTGCACAAGGCACGGAGACTTATGTATTGGGTATGCACAAAAAGGAATCTAATTTTGAAGTTGCCAAGCGTGAAAATGCTTCTATTTTGCTTGAAAACGACTATAAACAGCAATATGACGGCTTTGACCCGAACTCCATAGAGGCATATATTATATTCAGTTTGTTTCAAAATGCCTATCTCGACAAGTCTATTTTGTTTGCAAAATATGTAGAAGAAAGTTTTAAATCCAATGCAGGGCGACGTTCT
This sequence comes from Saprospiraceae bacterium, assembly GCA_043744475.1. Classification (GTDB taxonomy): domain Bacteria; phylum Bacteroidota; class Bacteroidia; order Chitinophagales; family Saprospiraceae; genus JAAFJT01. The sequence continues at coordinate 9,327 of JAYTUR010000030.1, forward strand.
TTTGGTGTCAAACAAGCGGGTTTTATGGTTTTGAAAGAAACGGCGATGCCAAGTGTGCTTGTTGAAACGGGTTTTTTGAACCATCCAAACGAAGGAGCGTTTATCAGTAGTGCATCAGGTCAAGCGACGATAGCGGAGTCCATTTTCTTAGCTTTTCAAAAATATAAAACGGCAGTTGAAACAGGGGGAGAAACTTCTTACGCAGAATCTGCTCCTTTTAAGGAACCAAGTGCATACAAGGAAATAATTGTCTTAAATGAAACGCCTTCTTATAAGGAATCTGTTATTGGAAGGCAAACTGCTCCTCCAAAAGAAACGCAACCGACAAACGAAGTGCGTTCTGTCCGCATGGATACAAATGGGTCAGGGGTCGAATTTAAAATTCAACTGGCAGCAGGTAGTAAAGATATGAGTGACACTCCGCGTTGGAAAAGTATGTCCAACCTTGAAGTCATAAAAGAAGGTACTTTTTACAAATATTATAAAACAGGTTTTTTCACATATGGCGACGCATCTGTAGAATTGCAACGTTTAAGAACCAATGGGTTTTCAGATGCTTTCATCGTTGCTTACAAAAATGGGCGGCGTGTAAATATGAATGAAGTGAAAAAATCGTAGGGTAGTGGATAATGTAAAATGGATAGTGGATAGTTGATAATGGAAAATGGATAATACGATACTGAAAACGGTAGAATTTTAGGAATTATCGTCTATTGATAAAAATTCGTTTAATTTTGCGGCGCAAATGGCTTTCAAAGTATAATTGACTTTAAAAACTAAATATTGAAATATAGAATGAATGTGACATATTGTTAGTGTGGAATTATTGGATACTATCCATTATCCATTTTGCATTATCCACTATACACTAATTTATGGTGTTATTTTTAAATATTTAAAACGCAATCAATCAATAACAAGTAGAAAACTTAGGCAGATTTTGCCAGCAAGCAATCTGTCATTAAGAACTGTTTAAAAATAATAATGAAAATTTCAAACGAAGCAAAAATTGGTATTCTCGCAGTCATTACTGTTGTTCTAGCTATTTGGGGCTACAAATTCCTCAAAGGACAAAATATACTTGACCGCACTCTTACGTTAAGTGCAGACTTTATGGATGCCAAACAAATCAATAAATCAGCGCCTATTTATTTTCGCGGTGTGCAAATTGGAACGGTCAAAGAAATTATTTTCAAACCCGATAATGGTTCAAAAGCGACCCTTGTTTTGAACATTAAAAAGAATCCGGGGATTCCTAAAAATGCCCTTGCTGTTCTTTTTTCTAATGGAATTTTAAGTGGGATGGCAATGAATTTGGAATTCGATAAAACCTGTTCAGGTGGCGATTGTGCTGAAAATGGTGATTATATTGAAGGCAGAACTATGTCAGCGATTGAATCTATGATTGGAAAACCCGAAGAATTTGATGCCTACATCGCTAAAATCACTAAGGGTATGAACATGGTTTTTGATACTTTGGGTAATGCCATCAAACAACCTGATAGTGAAGTAGGTAAAAGTTTGCGTGATATTCAGGCAACATTGCTCAATCTAAGAACGTCAACGGCAGCATTGAATAAATTGATGGCGGCTTCTGCGGGGACATTGACAGCTTCTATGAAAAATGTGGAAGGCATTACGGCTAATTTGAACGCCAATAACAGCAAAATCAATAGTTTATTGTCCAATTTGAACGATGTAACGGGTAAAGCCAATACAATTGATTTCTCAAAAATCAATACTGCTACTGAGGGGGTTAGTGAAAGCATTGAAGAACTGAAAAAGACGTTGGGCGAAACCACAAAATCGCTGTCAGAACTGTCAACGACCTTCAAAAATGTGAACAATGGCAGTGGTACAATTGGTCAATTTGCAACAAATGACAGCGTTTATCACAGCTTAAATCAAACTTTATTACAAACCAAAGGTTTGATGCAGGATATGCGTTTGAATCCAAAACGGTACATCAATCTCAATCCGTTTAGAAAATACAAGCCTTATATCGTACCGAGCAAAGACCCACTTTTGGACACTATGCAAATGCGGTATAATGCGACTAAAATGAAAAACTAAGTTATTGCAGCTCAAAATTCCAAAAGTTTAAAACTTTTGGAATGTTTTTCAACTTTTACCCTTTCATTTTGAAAAAGAAAAAAACAATAGCCAATGCCGACCAAAAGTCGGCATTGGCGTTTAAAGCCATTCGCAATGAATATGCGGATATGGGAGTCGAAGACTACTATCGCAATCATGCAGATGTGTATGAAAACCCACATTTTCCTTATATTCAACAACTTTTAGAACAAAACCAACATCGGATAGACTACACCAAAACGCTGGATTTGGCTTGTGGTGGGGGAGAAGTGACCCTGATACTGAGGGGTATCGGTTTCGATAATGCCATCGGTTGTGACCCTTTTACGAGTCGTCTTTTTGAGAAAAATACACTAAAGAAGTGTTTAGAATTGAGTTTTGAAGACATTATAAAAGGAGGAATAATCATTGAGTCATTAGTCAATTGGTCACTGACCAATGACCAATTGACCAATGACAATTTTTCTGCCATTATTTCAAGTTTTGCTATGCACTTATGTCCTCAAAAACAGCTATTTCCATTGGTTGCACAACTGTTTTTATTGACAAAAAATATCGTTATCATCACACCACATAAACGACCCGAATTAGAGAAATTGGCAAATGTGCAATTGCTATTCGAAGATTTTGTTTTGACAGAACGCGGCAAAAAGGTCTTTTTGAAAAGTTATGTGAAAAATCATTAAGTCAATAGGTCATTAGTCATTAAAGATTGACCGATGACATAATGACCATTGACTATTAGGGTTTTCTTATAAAACTTTTTTGCCCTTACAGGGCGATTAAAGTTAATGATAGAACTTATTGCTACCAATGTTATGCACCTAACGGCGCTTATATC
>JAYTUR010000031.1:0-3108 GCA_043744475.1 Saprospiraceae bacterium
TAATCTATTTCGCTTTTTGAATTTCCAAAGTCAATTTATCATAATTGCTCTTACCCATGGGAGTCAGTGGCAATCTTAAATAATTTTCACACAAACCAATGATATTCACGGCTGCTTTGATGCCGACAGGATTGCCTTCGCAATACAGCAACGGATGAATATCGTGTAACAAATTGTTAAGGACACGGGCTTGGGCAAAATCATTTTTCAACGCCGCACGCACCATACCAGAAAACTCTGCTGGATGCGAATTAGCAATCACAGAAATAACGCCGTCACCGCCACATGCTATCATGCCCAATGTAATTTGGTCATCGCCTGATAAAACAAGAAAATCTTCTGATGCGCGATGCTTGATGATGTATTGCGCTTGAACGAGATTGCCCGATGCTTCCTTAATACCCACAAACTTGTCGCTTGCATGAGACAGGCGTACAATCGTTTCAGGCGCGACATTCGACGATGTGCGACTGGGTACATTGTACAAAATGACAGGCACAGGCGATGCCTTCGCCACTTCCATATAATGCAGATAAATACCCTCTTGCGAAGGCTTATTGTAAGCAGGTGAACTAGCCAAAATAGCTTCTGCACGACGCAAATCAACATTTTTCAAGCGTTCCAGAAGGTGCGAAGTCGAATTTGCGCCAAACCAACCCGCAACGATAGGAACTCTACCTTTCGCTTTATCCACCGTAAAATCAAAAACTTGTTGGCACTCACGGCTCGTCAGCGTAATCGCTTCGCCCGTTGTGCCTAATGACACAATATATTCAACGCCGCCCGTGATGACGTGTTCTATACATCGCTCAAGCCCCTCCCAATCAATATTTGTGTCCGCCAAAAAGGGTGTAATAAGTGCGACACCTGTTCCTTTAAACTGCTGATAACGCATTGTTTTTAGTTATTTTAGCGGCATGAAAAGCCGCTTGTTCTATAAAGTGGTTTAAATTTTTAAATTTTCCGCCGATTATCAAATCGTAATATATCCAATCATGAACAGCGGGTCCGATTTTGAAACGTGCTTTCGTTAAAGCGGCAATCCATTCAAGCGGCAGACATTCGTTGATGCTGCAATGATACAGTAAATCAAATTTTTCTTCTAAAAAACGTTGGACTTCACTGCCCGAAGGAATGCCAATCCATGACACATTTTTTTTATTATAAGAGCGAAATGCCCATGCTTCGTTTTTCGTTTTTTCATTGAAAAAGCCTAAAACAGTGACCTTTTTGCCTTCTTTTTGTAATTTATGAACAAAACCTTCAATTGTCTTACGATTTTCTAATGTCGTTACATCACACAATAAAGCGACCGTTTTAGCTTCGTTGGGCGTACCTTTAGGTTCTTTACTAACGACCGCATTTATAGCATTGAAACGCTGTATTAAAGTCCGATAAAAAAGGCGACGTTTTATTTTTTTTATTAATTTCCTCATGTAGCGTCTGGTTAATAGTTGTTTGTAAATTGCTTTATAACTCTAAAAAAACACCCCCTCAGTAATCGTCCACTTTGAATATAAAAAAAGACATTAGACGAAAACGAAACGCAACGGGTGTGCAAGCACAACCCAAACAACGTTCCGTATCATTTTCGTTTTAACAAGTCCATTTTTTCTACGATTCAGCGTTTAGAGATACTGAGGGGGTGCTTAGGTTTTGAAAACTACTAAAAATGTTCAAAACCTTATTTTACCACAAAAATTGTCAAAAAAACAATTATTTTGCTTCTACTTTCTTATTTGTTACCACCGTTTCAGGCGCTATATCATATTCGCCCATGCGGCTGTATTTTTCAATCCGTTGTTCAATGCGTTCATCAACAGGCAACGCACTGACCTCTTTCAAGGCTTTCTTTATCCATTTTTTCAACGTTATTGCCATTTCCTCCGGTGCCGTATGCGCCCCACCGAGTGGCTCAGGAATAATGTCGTCAATCAAGCCCATGTCATACATATTATCAGCCGTCAATTTCAAAACCTCAGCAGCCCGTTCTTTATAATCCCATGAATGCCAAAGGATTGACGAACAACTTTCAGGCGAAATAACGGAATACCATGTATTTTCCATCATATAAACGCGGTCGCCCAAACCAATGCCAATCGCACCACCTGAAGCCCCTTCGCCGATGACCACACAGACAATTGGCACTTTTAATTGCGCCATTTCAAGCAAATTACGCGCAATGGCTTCACCTTGCCCACGTTCCTCAGCTTCCAAACCGCAATCCGCACCGGGCGTATCAATCAAACTAATGACTGGAAAACCAAAACGTTCAGCCATTTTCATCAAGCGCAAAGCCTTCCTGTAACCTTCTGGCTTTGCCATACCAAAATTGCGATATTGCCGCAATTTGGTATTTATGCCCTTTTGATGTCCAATGATAATCACTGTTTGTCCATCTAATTCGCCTATGCCACCTACAATCGCTTTATCGTCTGCAAAATTCCTATCGCCATGCAATTCGATGAATTTATTACACATTTGTTGCACATAAAACAACGTATAAGGGCGTTCAGGATGCCTCGAAAGCTGAACCCTATCCCAACCTGTGAGATTCGCATAAATCTCTTTAATCGTATCTTTTATCTTCTGCTCTAATTCTACGACCATCGGCCCAACATCAATATCACCTTGTTCACCAATTTGGCGCACTTTTTCAAGCTGTTCGTAGAGAATTTCGAGCGGTTTCTCGAAGTCAAGAAAAACCATTGGCTGTCTTTTTTTTACTTTTATTTGAAAACAATCTTCCATCACCCATAAAAAAAGCCAATAACGACAAATTGTTAGCTTCTGACTTATAAGGGTTGGCTAAATTATTAAACCGCAAAGTTACAAAACCCCCTCAGTATTTTTTTGAATATCCGATAATGATTATCAAATTTTGGGGTCAGCCATTTTTTTTAAAATTTTTTTCAAAAAAGTTTGACAGTTTAAAAACAGCTATTACCTTTGCATCGCTTTCGGAAGGAAAGCACAAAAAATTTGAAACAAGCGGTTTTCCAAGATAATAATTGTCCGATTTTAATCGGGCAGGTATGATGTCGTTTAATCTGGTCTGGTAGTTCAGTTGGTTAGAATACATGCCTGTCACGCATGGGGTCGCGGGTT
>JAYTUR010000032.1:0-3101 GCA_043744475.1 Saprospiraceae bacterium
TTTCATAGCATCCTAACAGATTTCATAGCATCCTAACAGATTTCATAGCATCCTAACAGATTTCAAAGCATCCTAACAGATTTCAGCACATCCTAACAGATTTCAGCACATCCTAACAGATTTCAAAGCATCCTAACAGATTTCAAAGCATCCTAACAGATTTCAAAGCACCCTAACAGATTTTAAAGCACCCTAACAGATTTTAAGGTAATTCAAGAGGAAATGCTATTATTTGGGAAATTATTTTTTGTATTTATAAATAATACAAAAATAAATATGGTTTGGCATAATAGTTGTAAAATATTTATAAGATATTTTGTAAAATAAGGAATGGTTGTGACAAATAAGAAACAACCATTTTTAAAGTCCAAACTGTCTGTTTAATCTCTTTTTTTTAAATTTAAAAAAATAATAAGCAATGAAGAAAATCCTGTTATCTCACACTCAACTCATACAAGACAAACTGAAAACGCGCGCTGAGTTGCATTTCACAAAGATGAATCAAAATGAAACTTATGCCGAGTTTCAACCTGTCATCACGACATTAAAAACACTGATAGATACCTACACTACGGCTGTTGCCCTTGCAGAACAAGGTGGTAAAGACAGAACGAAAGCTAAAAATGATGCAAAAAATGCCATCGTTTTGCATTTGACTAAACTGGCTCGTTTGATAGAAATTAAAATAAACGAATTACCAGAAGAGGAAGTCACCGCTTTTGTTGAAAATTCAGGCTTTGAAATGCCTGAGCCAAGAATCAAAAAAGTGATTGATTATTTGGACGCGCCGACAGGCTTTACGCTCAAAAACGACCCACGACACGGCGTTGTTATTGCTGATTGGCCTCGCGTTGAAGGCGCAAAAATGTACGCTTTAGAAAATTTGGACAACGAGGGTAATTGGCAAAATGGCAAATATACCAACGAAATACCTTTGACTATGACAGGACTTGTCCGTGGCTCTAAATTGACGATGCGCATCAAAGCGATGGCTGCCAATGGCGTGGTGAGTGCGTTTTGTGAGCCTGTGATGGTGTATGTGGATTGATACTGATATGCGGATGGTAAAAATTCGCCTACAGAATATTGGTTAATTCTGACAAAAAATCGCCGCGTCTGTTGATGTGACGATTTTTTTTTATCACGGAACGATATGTTCCCAAAATTTTAAAGCTCCCCGAAGGTGTGTTCAAAGGCTTTCACTTCGGTCAACTTGACAAAATCGGATGCTTTATTATAATTGTTGCAGAACCTTATTAGTTTTGTGAAAAATTCATTTATTCACCAATCCACTCCATCAGCATGTCCGTTACGCTCATCATTGTCATTATTACCGTCTTGTTTTCGATGCAAGCCTTCAACAATCCCGCTGTTTTTGATAAATTCAAGCACAGTCCGTATATCGAACACCGCCACAAAGAGTATTATCGCTGGATAACTTCTGGTTTTTTGCACGTTGATTATATCCATTTGGGTGTCAATATGTTTGTTTTTTATCAATTTGGCGAAGCCGTTGAGAGCATTTATCAAGGTCTTTTTGGTGCAGTCGGTGGTAGTATGTTGTTTCTGTTGATGTACTTGACATCTATCGTAGCGGGCGATTTAATCACTTTTTTTAAACAAAAAGACAACGCATATTATACCGCAGTCGGTGCTTCTGGCGGCGTTTCAGGCGTTTTATTCGCCTATATTTTGTTCAATCCTTGGGCAGAAATGGCTTTATACGGCATTATTCCTTTCCGTGCGATTGTCGGCGGTGTTTTGTATATGGCTTACGAACAATGGGCGAGCCGCAACTCGAATGATAATATTGGACACGATGCGCATTTTTTTGGGGCAATTGCAGGTATGCTTGTGACGCTTGTTTTAGAACCTCGAATTTTTAGTTATTTCATTAATCAACTCCTGAATGAATCACCCTATTGGTAAACGCTTATTATGTTCTTTATACTTTCTAAGTTACTTTATTTTCTACTTCAACCTTTAAATTGGTTGATTGGACTGCCCATTTATGCCCTTATCACTAAAAATGCGCGTAAAAAGCGGCGTTTACTGCGGGGGTGTTTTGTGCTATTGGTATTGATAACGAATCCTTTTTTAGGCAATCGGGTTTTTCATGCCTTTGAAGCTGAACCTATTTCGATGAGTGCATTACGCGATACTTTTGATGTCGGTATTGTATTAGGCGGTTATACAAAAGGTGGGACTTATGCGCCAAAAGACCAAATACAATTATCGACTGCTGCTAATAGATTAACAGATGCGGTTCAGGCATATAAGCGTGGGTTCATAAAAAAACTATTAATAAGTGGTGGCGATGGCAAATTAATGGGTACGTCTTATCCAGAATCTGAATTAGCTAAATCCTTTGCACTGGATATGGGTGTTAAACCCGAAGATTTGTTGATTGAAGATAATTCACGTAATACGCATGAAAATGCGTTTTTTTCAAAACAAATTCTTGAAAAACAAAGTATTACAAATGCCAAAACTTTAGTTTTTACATCTGCTTCTCATATACCTCGTGCATTAGCATGTTTTAAAAAAATCGGTATTAACGCACAGCCATTTCCGACGAGCTTTGTCGCAAACCGTTTGAATTTACAACTTGAAAATTGGTTAATACCTGACCCCGAACTCATCAGAAATTGGGAAAGCTTTTTTAAAGAATGGATTGGTTCTGTTGTTTATAAAATACAAGGCTATACTTAAGGATGAAAGATGAAAAAAGCGACCTTTTTACTGAGGGGTCGCTTTTTTCTTTTTTTCGTATTTTATTGATAATTAAAACCTTGATGACCTTTTGAGATAGCCTCTTGCTTTTAGAAATTATTAAATTCTAAATAATCGCTTGTCTGATTTTCACCAACTTTTCCAACAATCCTTCTAATTTATCCAAAGGCAACATATTTGCACCATCACTCTTCGCTACTGAGGGATTCGGATGTGTTTCAATGAACAAACCATCAACGCCCACAGCAACAGCGGCACGAGCAATCGTCTCAATCAAGGCCGGTTTGCCACCTGTTACACCTGATTTTGAATTTGGTTGTTGCAATGAATGGGTACAATCCATGATGACCGTTGCCCCGAGTTGCTGC
>JAYTUR010000033.1:0-3101 GCA_043744475.1 Saprospiraceae bacterium
GTTCGGGTGATAACTGAAGTCCACGATACTGAGGGGGTATATTTTTCAGTATCCAGACGTTACTCAACAATTATGAAGTGCCTCGTTATCCTGAATGACATGGGTGCGATGTTTCAGAAATTTGGGGCATTTTCAAATGACTGTATCAGCACGGTTATTTGAAAAACAACATTCTCTTTCCAAAAGTAGGACAGATAAAAAATATCATCGCAAGGGCTTAATTTTGTCTCTCAATATTAATATGTTATGAAACAAATACCTCTGATTACCGCACAAGAAGCGGCTGCCATGGTAAAAGATGGTGATATTCTATTGAGTGGTGGTTTCGGCATGACAGGTAACCCTGTTCACCTCACTCATGCTTTAGCTGAAACCCAAACGAAGCACCTCACATTCGTGGGCAATAATACAGGCGAACCTGGGCTTGGTGGCGGGCGTTTACTACGAAACGGGCAAATAAAGAAAGCCATTTGTGCTTTTTTTACCTCAAATCCCGAAGCGGTTAAAGCCGCTCAAACAGGTGTTATTGAGTACGAATTGCTACCACAAGGTACTTTGGCAGAAGCGATTCGGGCCGGAGGCGCAGGTATTGGCGGCTTTTATACGCCGACATCGGCACGTACATTGCTCGCCAAAGACCGTCCAACGATGGTGATTGACGGCAAAGAACAGGTGTTTATCAAGGGCTTACGTGGTAATGTGGCGTTTATCAGGGCTTGGAAAGCGGATACCGCAGGGAATTTAATCTACCGCATGACCGAACAAAGTTTCAATCGGGTCATGGCAACCGCTGCCGATTTGGTCATTGCGGAGGTGGAGGAAATCGTTCCCGTTGGCACACTGGACCCCAATACGATTCATACGCCTTGTTGTTACGTGAATTTTTTGGTGCAAGCACATCTGACCTTAGAAGATTTGGGCACGTCTGCTTCCGTTCTTTCAAGCCGTAAAGTGAGTGAAAGCCGTATGCTTATGGCTCGGCGTGCCTTCAAAGAACTCAAAAAAGGCGATGTCGTTAACCTCGGTATTGGTATTCCAACTCTTATTGCTGACTTTATAGAGCCTGAAAGTGGTATCATTTTACACTCCGAAAACGGTATGCTCGGCGTTGGACCCGCACCTACTGAGGGGGGGAGTGCACTCAATTATCCTGTCAATGCAGGCAAAAGCCCTGTAACGGCATTGTTGGGCAGCAGTTATTTCGATAGTTCTGACTCATTTGCCATGATTCGAGGTGGGCATATTGATGTGGCAATTATGGGTGGTATGGAGGTTGATGCAAAAGCAAATTTAGCAAATTGGTCTGTGCCTAACAAGCCACTTTTAGGCGTTGGTGGAGCAATGGATTTGGCTTCAGGTGCAAAAAAACTCATCGTAACGATGCTGCATTGTGACCCTGACGGCACGTCTAAAATAGTTCCTGAATGTACTTTACCATTGACCGCTATGGGCGTTGTGGATATGATTATCACCGATTTAGCCGTTTTCAAGTACCAAAATGGGCAATTGACCTTGATTGAATTGATGCCAAATGTTTCTCTCGAAGAGGTGCGAGCAAAAACATCTGCCTATTTTGTTGAGCGATTAGGGCATTAAATACAGAATTACGAAATTTTTAAAATTTCATAATTCTACACACTATTTGAACTGCGAATATGGGTTAAAACATTGCCAATCAAACCCCTTAAAGCCTGCAAATCGTCATTTGACAACGTGCCAAAAAGGTCTTTTTCGACAGCATCTATCGTTTCATTACAGATTTTTAGAAGGTCTTGACCTTTTTCTGTCAAACTAATGCGTAAAATACGTTTGTTGTCGGCATCAACGTTTTTCTCAATCAACTCTTTACGTTGCAATATCGTAACAACTTCATTCATAGACTGAGGGGTCATATTAAAACGCTTTGACAATTGAGCAGATGAAAAATCATGGACGTTGTCATTCACAAAATTCAAAACAATAAATTGCGAAAGTGTTACATCGAAGCCTGTCAAGGCTTTATTCATTTTTGCTGTTACTTCGGTTTCAATTCTTTTTATCAGGTAAACGGTTCTTGCCGACATAAATCTTTATTTTTGTGCAAATATAATATTAATGAAAAAGTACTTCAATTCAAGCATCGGATTTTTCCGATTAATCGCCTTTTTAGAAGGTTTGTCACTCCTCTTTTTGTTTTTTATCGCTATGCCGATAAAATATGTACTCGGAAACCCCTCAGTAGTGAAGTCCGTTGGACAAATGCATGGTCTTTTGTTTCTCCTTTTTGTGTTTTTTGCCATAAAAATTAGTGCGGAACAGGATTGGGTTTTCAAAAAAACAACGTGGAAAGTCTTGTTGTCAAGCTTTATTCCGTTTGGCACTTTTTATATTGACAAACAAATATTAAGCAAAATCCATGAATATTGAACAAATACGCGACCTCTGCCTTCAATTACCGCATACATCCGAAGGCATAAAATACGGCGACCAGCTCTGCTTCATGGTCGCAGGTAAATCTTTTTGTTCTGCCAATATCAAATATTTAGAGCGCATCAAATTCAAAGTACCTGACGATAATTTTGACATTTTATGCGAAAAAGAGGGTTTTTCTCCTGCCCCTTATGGTGGTGCGCGTTTCAAATGGGTGCAAGTTGCAGACTTTCATTATTTGACTGAAAAGGAGTGGTTTTTCTACATAAATCAGTCGTATCAGCTTATAAAAGCGTCATTGCCTAAAAAAATATTACTGGGTTTAGAAAATAATTAACTTTAGCCGTTTATCACCCCCCCTCAGTATTTTAACAACTTTTTACGTTTAAACAACAATAAAAATGAAAAACTGTATAGCCTTATTTTTACTTTTTCTATCCGTCTCCCTTTTCAGCCAAACCGCTAAACGCGACACAGGCATACTCAGTAATGCAGCTTATGAAATTCAAATTCCAGCGAACTGGAATAAAAAACTTGTCATGTACGCGCATGGCTACGAGGGACCTTCCACACCTCGCAATCAACTCAATCGCAACGGCATGTTGAACGTTTTTTTAGAACGCGGCTTTGCCACAGCGCGTTCATCTTACAACCGCGTGGGTTGGGCATTGCCCGAAGGAGTTGATAATACG
>JAYTUR010000034.1:0-3083 GCA_043744475.1 Saprospiraceae bacterium
CAAATATTACTTGCAATACGGCGCACCAGGCACTGAATATAATGTATATGCCAACGGCACTTACGTTGGCAAAGATCCGTTGGGACCCTTCACCTATGCGCCTTACAATCCAGTTTCCTACAAACCCAATGGTTTTTTGACAGGCGCAGGTCATGGCAATACTTTTCAAGACAATTATGGTAATTATTGGAACACAGGAACGCCTTGGATTGCTGTCAATTGGAATTTTGAACGCCGCATTGCGCTATTTCCCGCAGGTTTTGACAAGGACGACCAGATGTTTAGCAATACCCGTTTTGGCGATTTTCCGCATTATTTGCCCACAAAAAAGTGGACAAATAAGGACGACTTATTCACTGGTTGGATGTTGTTATCTTATAAAAAACCATGTGGCGCATCATCTGTCCGCGATACTTTCCGCGCTTCCAGAGTCACTGATGAAAATCCACGTACTTTTTGGGTGGCTAAAGAAAATAAGGCTGGAGAATGGTTAACTGTTGATTTAGAAAAAGAACACGATGTCAAAGCCGTTCAAATCAATTTTACGGACTATAAATCGGACATTTTTGCCAGTGATTCGACTGTTTACACCCAATTTAAGATTCAACATTCAATTGACGGAACGAATTGGGAAACGATTGCTGATTTGACAAATGAAAAAACAGACCGTTCCAATCCTTATTTTGAGTTGGAAAAACCGATTCGTACACGATTTATTCGCTACCTCCATGTATATTCAAAAACGCCCAATTTGGCTATTAGTGATATTCGTGTTTTCGGTAATGGATTTGGCAGAAAACCTGAAGTTTCCTTGACATTTGGCGTTCTGCGCGACCCAAATGATGATAGAAATGCCTTTATTTCATGGTCAAAAGTGTCAGATGCGGTCGGTTACAATATCCTTTGGGGCATTGACCAAAATAAATTATACCAAACCTATCAAGTATGGGGTGATGAATCAAATAAATTGGAATTAAGGGCTTTAACCGTAGGCGAACGCTATTTTTATGCGATTGAAGCTTTCAATGAAAATGGGGTATCTGAAAGGAGTGCCGTTATTTCGGATAAAGAAAAATGAAGACGCTATCTTTGTCTAAAAATCAACTTTTATGGATTTCAGCTTTCTCAACATTCGGTTTTTAGACATCATAGACATCGTTGTTGTCGGCTACCTCATCTACGAAATCTATCGTTTACTGAGGGGGTCGGTTGCCTTCAATATTTTTGTGGGTGTTGTGATGTTGTATATGTCATGGTGGTTGGTGCGCGCCTTGAAAATGGATTTATTGACCTTGATTTTAGAGCAATTTGTCCGCGTGGGTGTCATCGTCATAGCCATTATTTTTCAACCTGAACTAAGGCGTTTCCTCTTACTCATTGGCAACCAAACTCTTCGGAGACGGTTTAATTTTTTAAAATCCGAACAATATAAAGGCGATAATAGTTTAAGAATCAAAGAGTTAGAAGCAACCATTCTCGAACTCGCAGAATCAGAAACGGGAGCTATCATCGTTTTGGCAAACAATGCTACTATGTCGCAATATTCCGAATCAGGTGTTGTTTTAGATGCCCACATATCCAAACCACTTCTTATTAGTATTTTCAACAAAGAATGTCCAATGCACGACGGTGCAGTCATTATTTCTGACCATAAAATCCATGCAGCTGCTTGTATTTTACCTTTGAGTGAAAGCCCTTCTTTACCACCCGAAGCGGGTTTGCGCCATCGCGCTGCCGTTGGCATCACAGAAACGGCTAATGTCACGGCTTTTATCGTTTCGGAAGAAAGCGGTCAAATAGCAATGGCTCATGAAGGTGATTTGATAATGAATATTGATAAAACAATTTTGACCGCTTTATTAGAAAAGCATTTTGAATAAGTATCAAAGCTTTAATTTTTAGAAAAACTGATAGGGTTTTGCTAAATTTGCACCCCCTCAGTATTACTCCTTAAACATTCATTTTCAACGATTTAACAATAAAATCAAATAATAATTTTATGGAAAAAGTCCAATCTTTTATCAACGACAACAAACAACGTTTCCTCAACGAATTGCTCCTCATGCTCCGCATCCCCTCAGTATCTGCTGACCCAAAACACAAAGCAGATATGCTTCTCATGGCTGAAAACGTTCGTGCAGGGCTTGTTTCAGCAGGGGCTGACAATGCTGAAGTATTACCAACGGCAGGTAATCCCATCGTTTATGCAGAAAAAATCATAGACCCTACCCTGCCCACTGTTTTGGTGTATGGCCATTACGACGTGCAACCTGCCGACCCTATTGATTTGTGGTTGACCCCTGCGTTTGAACCAACCATTAAAAAAACAGAGATTCACCCCGACGGAGCGATATTCGCCCGTGGTTCTTGCGACGACAAAGGTCAGTTTTATATGCACGTCAAAGCTGTCGAAGCGATGATAAAAACCGATGCTTTGCCTTGCAATGTCAAATTTATGATTGAAGGAGAAGAGGAAGTCGGTTCAGTCCATTTGGGCGATTTTTGCCGTAAAAACAAGGAAAAATTGGCTTGCGATGTCATTTTAATCTCTGATACATCCATAATTGCAAATGATGTACCGAGTATTACAACAGGTTTACGTGGCTTAACGTATCTTGAAGTTGAAGTAACAGGTCCTAATGTTGACCTACATTCAGGCGTTTATGGCGGTGCAGTTGCAAATCCTATCAATGTCCTTTGTGATATGATTGCCTCACTTCACGATGAAGCTGGACGCATCACCATTCCCGGATTTTACGATGCTGTTGTGGAAGCGACATTGGCAGAAAGGGCTGAAATGGACAAAGCCCCTTTCAATTTAGAAAACTATAAAAAAGGACTCAATATCAACGATATTCAAGGCGAACATGGCTATACAACGATGGAACGCACGTCAATTCGCCCCACTTTGGACGTAAATGGCATCTGGGGCGGTTACACGGGTGAAGGAGCGAAAACCGTTTTGCCTTCAAAAGCATTCGCTAAAATTTCTATGCGTCTTGTGCCAAATCAAAGAGATGAAGCGATTTACAAGCTGTTTGAAGACCATTTTTTGAAAATTGCCCCCCCCTCAGTAAAAGTGA
>JAYTUR010000035.1:0-12077 GCA_043744475.1 Saprospiraceae bacterium
ATAAAATGCGGATTCATTTGGGAGCGCAGCAATTTCATTTCAACGGCTAAAAAAGCCTCTTTGTTTTTCTGTTCTATTTGTATTTTTTCAATCTCTGCCCGAGCAATAATGGTCTTTTGTCTTTGCCTTAAAACTTGCCAAAGGGCTAAAACAAGAGCTAATATAACCAATAAAAGTCCAACCGAAATCCACATTTTATTGCGCGCATCATCGGCAGCATATTTCTGCAAAAGTTGATCGCGATTTGCGACATCAAGCAAAGCCTTTTGTGCCAACTTCTCTTGCTTTTCAATACCAAAAGCTGCTTCTGTACGGGCTAATTGGGCTTCTTGTAAGGCTTTGGCTTGTTTTAAGACTTCAATATTTTGCGCATTTTTTTCAACTAAAAGGCGTTGGTTGATGAGGTCAAGGGTTTGTCGTTGCAATTGTAATTCATTCACCTGCTTTTCCTGATTGAGCAACTGAATTTCTTTATTCTTTTTTTCAGTATCAAACTTTGTTTGCCATTCCAATAGTTCCGATTGGCGGCGTTTGTAAAATAGACTGTCTTGCAGTGTTGCGATGCGTTTTTGATAATCTAAAGCTAAGGAAAAATCTCCTTTTTTAGCTAAAACATTGACTAATTCATCATAAATGGCAGGTAACCCAGTTGTCAAATTCAGACTTTTGAGCGAATCAATACTCCTCAATATAAATGTTTTGGCTAAGTCGAGGTCGCCTTTTTTATGATAGGCCGCACCGATATTGGAATAGGCTTGAGCAATCAGCATCGGCTCCATGTTCGGACTGGTACTGAATTTTTCCTTATCAAATGATACTGCCCGATACTGTTCTATGGCTTTCGTATAACTGGCGATGGCTTCATCGTAGCGATTGGCTTTGCTCAGAACGATGGCGAGGTTGTTCAGTGCACGCCCAGACTTGCGCCCAATTTCAGCACACAAGTCAACGGCTTTTTGGTAGTAAACAGTCGCTTTATCGTAGTTTTTTTGATAAAAATAAACTGTTCCAACGGCAGCGCAACAGATTTCTAAAGCCCCTTTGTCGCCTATTTTTTCAAACAGTTGATAGGCTTCAAGTGCGTAAGTTTCTGCTTGATCATATTGTTTTTCATTTATCATCAAGACAGACATACGCTCCAGAGTCGCGGCTTTTAAATCTAAGTTTTTTTGCGTTTGTGCGGGCGAAAGTTTTTCATTATAGATTTTTAGAACCTTAAAATGAAGTTGTGCGGCTTCATCGTAGTTGCGATTGCTCTGTACAAGGCGGGCTTGATTGTGCAAAGCACGTGCTTGACGTTCAGGCGTATTGTTTTGTTCAAAAGTTGCGGCAGCTTGACGGTAAAAAACAATGGCGGAATCTGTCCTACCTAAGAACTGATTAATCTGTCCCAGTTGGTATTGCGCGTCGCCTATATTATTACTACCCTTTTTTTGTAGCAATGCATTTATCAAAGTATTGGTAACAAGCGGTTCCGCGTCTGCGAATTTTTGAGCATCAATCAATTGTTGTGTGCGTTGCAATTGGGCTTGCAACGGGTCGTTTGAAGGGGATTGTGCTATAAGCGACCACCCCCTCAGTATTAATATCAAACAAAGGATTCTGCTGATTGTCATGTTTTGGTTTCAGAAAGTAAAGTCGTATTTATTTACTATTGTTAGAAGCAAAGTAAACATCTTTTATTCATTCTTTTTTACAAAAAAATAGGAGCAGTCACTTTGAGGTTATGGTTGGTTGATTTCAGCTAATCTTATCGTGTGATGTATTTTTGCAAAAAAACCGCTCGTTGTGTCAAAACGGCTATTAAGACCTTGGAAAGCCCCACTCATGGGTTAGTGAGTGAATGTCATTTTTTTTTGACGCATCTTTACCCTAATGAACAACATCGCATATAATGGAACAATCTCCTGTATGACTACTTA
The DNA here is from genome assembly GCA_043744475.1 of Saprospiraceae bacterium. Taxonomy (GTDB): domain Bacteria; phylum Bacteroidota; class Bacteroidia; order Chitinophagales; family Saprospiraceae; genus JAAFJT01. Next base: position 1,923 of record JAYTUR010000035.1, read on the forward strand.
TCAAAAAACCACTATGAACGGATTGCTATTCACAGACCAAAAACATTTACAACTCCGCTTTTTAAGAACTCAAAGCCGAGCTATCCCATAATCCATGAACGCTTTTATTTAAACCATTTTCGTTTTGAATCGAATTAACTGACACCGAAACAACAAATTATGAGAATTGAATTTTTGAAACAACTTTAAACGCCATGTTCGGGAAACTTTTGAGTTTCCCGAACATCTATCTCAGACAAAACATTTGACCCCTCAGTATTTGCAAGGCACATTTAATGTGTCATGCTACAATTTTGATGACAACATTACCCGTTTTTTGACCCGATTCCACATATTTGTAGGCTTCTGTGATTTGCTCCAAAGTGTATGTTCTGTCAATAACGGGTTTAAATAATCCTTTTTCGACCAACTCTTTTAGAAAAACAACGTCCTCTTTCGTAATTGTTGGGATTGGGAATAACAATTTTTTACCGCCAAAAAGGGGCGTTGTGAGCGCGAAAAGGATATTTTCTGCATTTTTACCCAATTCTGTTGAAATATAAATGCCTTTTGGGGTGAGTAAAGGCTTGCATTGTCCGAATGAACTTTTACCAACGGCATCAAAAATGAATTCAAATTTTTTATCAGTCTTTGTGAAATCCTGTGTTTGATAATCAATGACTTCGTCTGCACCTAACGATTTAACAAGGTCAACATTTTTGGTATTGCAAACGGCTGTGACATGTGCGCCAAAATATGTCAAAAGTTGAACGGCAGCTGACCCAATTGCGCCCGCAGCACCATAAACTAAAACAAGCTGTCCGCGTTGTATTTTAGCCGCCCGAATGTTATTCAAGGCATAATGCGCCCCCTCAGTAATCGGAGCTGCTTCATAAAAATTTACGTTAATCGGTAAACTTGTCAGGGCTCCATTTTCGGCAATTGTTAAATATTCGCCATGTCCGCCCCATGTTTTGTCGTTGAATCCAAAAACTTTATCACCTTTTTTGAAAGCCGTTACATTTTGTCCAATTTCCTCAATGATGCCTGCAAATTCACAGCCTAATATTTGATACTTTGGGCGAAAAAGCCCGCTCCAAAATCGGGAAATAAAATATTCTGCGCTGCGAAAACCTGCGTCTGTTCGGTTCACAGTTGAGGCATACACTTTAATCAAAACCTCATTTTCTTTCGGTATGGGTTTGTCAACTTCTTTCAATTGGGCAACTTCGGGTGGACCATATTTTGTATAAACGACTGCTTTCATTATTATTTTTCTTAAAATTTATGAATTAATGCCCACCGTCATTTTAACGATGTTAACAAAATTAATTTGGTAAGTAGTCTGGTTAAAACTTATTTGACAAATCTTTAAGACCACTCGACTAAGCAAAAGCATATCGTTTTACTACATTATTGTGTTAGCGTATGTCGAAGTTGGGATGAAGGAGAAAACCGATGTTTCGTGAGGGCGCATTGGCTTTTTTGTTTATGCCTTTTGCTTTCGCATCAAAAACCAATACACCACACCCGAAACCCCAAAACCCACAAACCACGCATAATTATACAGTCCTGCTAACCACATCGGCACGGCATTTTTGGACATAACATCTATCGCTTCTAAAAAGCCAGGGACATTTGGTAAAATGCCGAGAACGAGGGCGAACATCGCTGCCCAATTGACGCCCAATTGATAGCTGTAAATGCCCCCCTCAGTATAAAGCTCGTTGACAATCAATTTTTTATGTCGAATAAAGAAATAGTCAACAATCAAAATACCACCAATTGGGCCGAGTAAACCCGAATAACCAATCAACCATTTGAAAATATAGCCCGAAGGGTCGGCAATCAATTTCCAAGGAAATATCAAAATGCCGATGATGCCTGTGATGTAACCACCGATTTTAAAATTGATTTTTGAAGGCGCAAGGTTTGCAAAGTCATTGGCGGGACTGACGATATTGGCAGCAATATTGGTCGCCAATGTCGAAATAACCACCGCAATCATAGCGAAACTAACAAGCAATTTGCTCTCAAATTTACCCGCCAAAACGAGTGGGTCCCAAATCGTTGAACCATAAACGATAGCCGTTGCCGACGTTACAGCAACGCCAATAAAAGCAAAAAGCGTCATCGAAGGCGGCAAACCAATGGCTTGTCCAAGCACTTGTGCCCGTTGGCTTTTCGCATAACGTGTAAAATCGGGAATGTTCAATGATAGCGTTGCCCAAAAGCCCACCATACCCGTCAAAGCAGGAAAAAAGAACGCCCAAAATTGGCTACTGGTTTGGAATTTCGACGGCTGCGCCAAAATTGGGCCTAAGCCTTTGGCAGCAACAACGGCCCAAAAAAACAAAGCCAATGCTGCCAAAGGCAGAAATATCGCCTTGAAAACCAATAGTTTACGAATACTTTCTACGCCGAGATAGACAATATACATATTGAACAACCAAAACAAAAAGAAGGTAATGGCTGGTCCCGTTTCCAAACCAAAGGACGTAGGGAATATTTGCGGCAAATTACTGAGGGGGGGATACCAAACCTTAAACATCTGAAAAAGAGCCGAACCACCTATCCATGTTTGAATGCCAAACCAACCGCAAGCGACGATTGCCCTTAGAATGGCAGGGACATTCGCGCCTTTCGTTCCAAAACTTGCGCGCGCGAAAACAGGAAACGGGATGCCGTATTGCGCCCCCGCATGACCATTCAAAATCATGGGTATCAACACAATCGCATTGCCCAAAAATATGGTAAAAATAGCTTGCGACCAGTTCATACCGCCTTCAATCAACGATGAAGCAAGCATATAAGTGGGAATGCACAAACTCATGGAAATCCACAAAGCAGCATAGTTCCATGTGTTCCAAGAACGTTTGGATTGAGGGATAGGGGCGAGGTCTTCGCTGTACAAGTTGTTGTTTTTTTCGTTTTGCATAATCGCAGATTTATACGGATTGATTTGATTTAATTGATTTTTAAAAATAGATTTAAGGCTATAAATGTAACGTCTTTTTGAAGTTTGTAAAGCGATTCTATTACTTTTGTGAACAAGTTTTATTTAAACAACTCCTTTACATTTTATTAAAAATAAAACATTATGGCAGATTTTAGTAGAATTTTTGATAATAACAAACAATGGATAGCAGATAAACTGTCCGTTGATCCAACTTATTTTGAAAAATTGGGCAAAGGACAAGCCCCTGAATACCTTTACATAGGTTGTTCGGATAGCCGAGTAACGGCAGAGGAATTGATGGGTGTAGAGCCGGGCGAGGTTTTTGTGCATCGTAATATCGCAAATATGGTCATCAGTATTGACCTAAATGTCATGTCGGTAATGGATTATGCGGTTCAACATTTGAAAGTGAAACGGATTATTGTGTGTGGGCATTATGCTTGTGGTGGTGTCAAAGCAGCGATGCAATCGGCTGATTTGGGTATTTTGAATCCTTGGTTGAGGAATATACGAGATGTGTATCGGACGCATCGAAAAGAATTAAGTGCTATCGAAAATGAAGATGCGCGTTATGACCGTTTAGTGGAACTCAATGTGCAAGAACAATGTGTCAATCTCATCAAAACTGCGGCTGTTCAACGTGCCATCAGAGAGCGAGACTTGACGGTGCATGGTTGGGTTTTTGATATTCATACAGGCAAATTGATTGATTTGAAGATTGATTTCCCAACTATTTTGGAGCATATCATGGAGATTTATCACCTTGAATGATTTTGAAATTTTATATATTCCAATGATTTCAAAATTCAAAAGCCTTCTCGATAAAGGGCTTTCCTATAAAAATATCTGAACAGTTACGCACTGTTTTTTGCTTCGCAAAAAAGGCGTGCATTGAGAAAAATCTATCAGAGCGAGAACAGCTGCTACTACCGTCATCGAAGTTTTGAACTTCGACGATGGTGGTTTATCACCCCTCAGTATAAATAGGACAACAACTTTCCTTTTAGGTAATTATGAGTGAAACATCAATCAATCCATCACCTACTTGTTTGTATGGGACAAATCTGGCGAATAATTCCTCTTTATACCACTGTATTTGTTTTGTTTTTTGCACAATTGCCTTGTGTTGATGGGCTTTGTAGGCATATTGGAGCATGTCGTCACCAGATTGCCACATAGAAAAAGTGGCTTGAAACCTTGCCGGCAACTCACCCACACCAATTGCAAAGATTAAACCTTTGTGTTCACTTAAGTTTTGACTCACATCTGGCACATCACGCCAAAAACGCAGCATTTCTTTCCACTTTATGGTCGCTCTTGTGATGACCGCCACGGGCAATGATTTGTCGTATGCAGCACCCATTTTAAAAGGATTCGTACCACCCCAAGTACCATGCGACATCGTGTTTTTTAAGTAAATGGTTTGTTTTTGATGCGCTTTCGAAGTATAATGCTTAAAAATTTTATTATTTTCAAAAAAGGATTCAGCACTGGCTTCATCCGCCCAAATCCCAATTAGACAGTAACGAGAAAAATTAGGCTTGATACCAAAACCATTTGCCGCGCCACTACCCATCAATTTAAGAGCCACAAGCCCTTCAATACGACCCAATGTAAACGGAAATATGCCCATTTGGGTGAATGCAAACCATTTGTCAGCGCGGGTTTTGAAGTCAAATAAAGTAAAAGTCGTGATTTGAGTATCCATGAAAGTGGTCGTTTCAGCCGTTTAATCAGATTGTTAGAATGTGTATTTAAACATTTTAAGGTCTATTTAGTTTATTAGACCAATGACAAATCAAAAGAATAAGGCAATCGTAATCGGAAGTGGTATCGCAGGACTCGCGAGCGCTATTCGTTTAGCAAAAATGGGTTTTGATGTGACTGTTTTTGAAAAAAACAGCTATCCGGGTGGTAAATTGAGCCATTTTGAACAAGACAGCTTTACATTCGATGCAGGACCTTCACTTTTTACGCAACCGCAAAACGTGATGGATATTTTTGAATTCGCCGGTGAAAACATCGCTGATTACTTCGATTATGCTGCCGTACCAATTGCTTGCACCTATTTTTATCCGAAAGGACAGGTCGTTTATGCGCACACCGATAAACAAAAATTTGCGGACGAACTACACACTAAATTGGGGGAAAAGCCCGAAAATGTCATTGATTACCTCAAAGATGCTGAATTATGCTACACGCATATCGGACAGTTTTTTATTGAAAACTCACTGCATAAACGCTCGACTTACAAGTGGAAAGCTTTGTCAAAAGCCATTCAACACACCAAATTGTCTTATCTGATTGATAGTTTGCACAGCTACAACACGAAGCGATTTACCCAAAAAGAAACCGTTCAGTTGTTCAACCGATATGCCACTTACAACGGCAGTAATCCTTATGCCGCACCTGGCATGTTGAGTTTAATCCCCCATTTGGAGCAAAATGAAGGCACTTTTTATCCTTTTGGCGGCATGATTAGCATCACAAACGCCTTAGTGAAATTAGCTGAAAAACTGGGTGTACACATTGAATTGAACATAGAAGTCAATAAGATATTGACTGAAAATGAAGCCATTTCAGGCGTTATCGCCAACGGTCAAACCTACGAAGCCGATGTCGTGGTCAGCAACATGGACGTGTATTTCACCTACAAAAAACTGCTGGACGACCCAAAAGCCGCCACAAAAGTGTTGCGACAAGAGCGGTCAAGTAGTGCCGTCATTTTTTATTGGGGCATTGACCGCGAATTTCCTGAATTAGGGCTGCACAACATCTTCTTTTCAGCCGATTATGAGACTGAATTTGAGCATCTTTTTCATAAAAAAATCATGTCCGATGACCCAACCATTTACATCAATATCACGAGCAAAATGGAAAAAGGACAAGCACCCGAAGGCAACGAAAATTGGTTTGTGATGGTCAATGCACCGCACAATCAAGGGCAGGACTGGGACAGCCTCATCGCCCAATGCCGCTCAAATGTCTTGAAAAAGCTCTCAAAAATGCTTAAAACTGACATTTCTCAACTGATAAAAACGGAAGCGATGCTCAATCCATTGTCAATTGAAAGTAAAACATCGAGTTACACTGGCAGTCTGTACGGTACCAGTAGCAACAGTAAAATGGCGGCTTTTCTGCGGCATCCCAATTTCAAATCATCCATAAAGGGACTCTATTTTGTGGGTGGCAGCGTACACCCGGGCGGCGGCATTCCTCTGTGCTTGAAAAGTGCCAAAATTGTCGCTTCAATGATTTCTGAAGATACAAATTAAACGACGATGCAAACGATATTAAGCAAAATTACCCCCCTCAGTATCAGCGTCTTTTTAGCCCTGCTTTTTCATGTCAACGGCATGATAGGCATGGCGGGCAATGAAAAAGATTGGTTTGTTGCCATGACACCCGTCAATTTGCTGTGCATGTTTGTTTTATTGATTTATACTGAGGGGGCTAAAAATAAAAATTATGCCCTTTTTCTTTTACTTTGCTTCGTCGTTGGCATGGTGACAGAGATTATTGGTGTCAATACAGGGATGTTATTTGGTCATTATTTTTATGGAGAACCGATGGGTATCAAGTTTTTTGGTGTACCATTATTGATTGGTATTCAATGGTTTGTAAGCGTTTATTCAAGTGCGCAAATTTTTATTTGGTTCGAAAAAACTTTTAAAATCCGACCTATCCATACTGCCATACGAGCCACTTTTACCGCCTTGATAACGACTGCTTTTGACTATATCATTGAACCCGCCGCCATTAAACTCGGCTATTGGAACTGGTTTGGGCAAGCTGTACCCATTTATAATTACGTGTGTTGGTTTGTCATCAGCTTTTTTCTGTCACTATATTATTTCAATGTTAGGAGAGAAAATCAAGTTGTTAATTTTTTTGCCGTTGTTTTATTTTTCATTCAAACGGTGTTTTTTATGTATGTGACAAAATTTTTATAAATGGAGATGAACAACGCGCATTACGATTACATTATCGCTGGTGCAGGAGCTTCTGGATTGAGCTTATTGGTGCGGATGATAGACGCTGGTTTGCATCTAAAAAAGCGAATTTTGATAATTGATAAAGATGACAAAAAGCAAAATGATCGGACGTGGTGCTTTTGGGAAAAAGAAGCCGATAGATTCGAATCTGTTGTTTATCAATCCTGGTCGTCGTTGAATTTTTATGTGCAAGAGAAAAGCCTCGAATTAGAGATTCAACCCTATATCTACAAGATGATTCGGGGAATTGATTTTTATAATTACTGCAAAAGTATCATTGCCCAAGCCCCAAATATTGAATGGTTAAAAGAAGACATACAAAGCGTTGAAACAATTGATAATCAATCGGTTGTAAAAATAACTTCACAGACCTACACAGCCGACTATACTTTCAGCAGCTTATTTTCAAGTAAAGAAATTGTCTTGAAACCCAATCAATATATGCTGTTGCAACATTTCAAAGGTTATTTTATTGAGACAAAAATGTCCTGTTTTAATCCCAATCAAGCAACTTTTATGGACTTCAGAGTGCCGCAAACTCATGGCACAACCTTCGTTTATGTCCTACCTTTTTCACCCACTAAGGCTTTGGTTGAATACACTTTATTTACAGAAAACTTGTTGGATAATGCAGAATATGATGCCGCTTTAAAGGACTATATTCACCACTATTTGAACATAAAAGACTACGGCATCACAGAAACAGAATTTGGCATCATTCCCATGACCGATTATATCTTTCCAAAGCAAAAAGGCAGGGTCATTAACATCGGTACGGCAGGTGGTTTTACAAAGGCAAGTAGTGGTTTTACGTTTAAAAACATTCAAAATAAAACGGAAAAGATAGTAAAATGCTTGAAAGAAGGACAAATGCCGACTGAAATAGATTTACAAGCCCCTTACCGATTTCAGAAATACGATGCAACATTGCTCAATATTTTAGCAAACAAAACACTCGGCGGCAAAGAGATTTTTGAACGCATGTTTACGACATCACCTGCACCTACCATCTTATCGTTTTTGGATAATACCTCGACTTTATTTCAAGAAATACAGATGTTTTCTAAGTTGCCGACAATGGTGTTTATGAAAGCGGCTTTGAGGGAATTGACTAAATGATAAAGGATTCGATAAAGGCATACCCCTCAGTATTAACCCTGTTTTTAATGCAAAAAGCCTTACAAACTTCAATGTTTGCAAGGCTTTTCATATCTCCCCCCCTCAGTATTCAGCCGCCAATTGCGCCAAAACAGCCACCGCTTTTTGCCCCAAAGCCGCTTGAACAAAAATATGATCATGGTAATAACCCGCCACCACATTACACGATATACCATTATCTGTCAACGCATTAGAGAAAGCTGCCGTCAAACCCACCGCATCTAAGGACGAATGAATGTGCAGCGTTATCCACGCAAAAACAGAAGCATAATCATAGCCTTGTGCATCGGCATAAACTTTTTCGGCAACGACTGTTAGCCCTTCTTCTTCCTTGAAAAACAAGACAATACGGTCTAAATCAATGCCTTCTGTATTAGATAAACGACAAAAAACAAACAGCCCATCGTTGAGAACGGGCTGCATGTTTTTGATTAGAACTTTAAGATTTGTTTCGCCATTCATATAGCCTTACATACTAAATTTCATTTCATAATGTTCAACCAACGGCGGATTTTCAAAAAAAGGACCTATCAAAGCACGCCATTTTTTGAACAATTCAGAACCTCTGAACCCCTCACTACCGCCGTTTGCGGCATCTCCGATATGTGCTTCCAAAGTCTCCCATTTGATGAGCAAAATGTAGCGGTTTTCACGCTCCATACATTTTTGAAACTCATGCCCGATATAGCCAACTGATTGGCTGATAACAGATTGCGCTTGTGCTAAGTTTTTTTCAAAATCGGCATTTGTGCCTTGTTTGATGTCAATTGTTGCTAATTCTAAGACCATATTTGAAGTTTTGTTTTACGTTTAGTTTTGACCACTGATTGAACTGATACGACAGATTTACACTGATTTTTCTATCTTTCATTATAAAAAAAATCAGCGTAAATTTGTCTTATCAGCCCATTGAGTGGTCTATAATTTTTGAATCAATTATTTCAAGCCACCCAAAAATTCCACAATATCCCGTATTTCTCTTTTTGACAACAACTCGCCCATCGGTGGCATACTGGATGGCAAGTTTTGTCTTTTTTCAATGCGGGCAGCAGCAATGACTAATGGCTCTGCTTCCGACGTTTTAAGGGTCAATTCACCGTCCGCTTCTTTTACTAAAACGCCAATGACCTCTTGACCGCCTTTCAGTTTAAGCGAAACGCTGCCATAACCCGGTGAAATACGTGCGCTTGGGTCTACCAAGGCCTCTAATATTTGTTCTCTCGACAAAATACCTGCGATATGCGTCAAAGGAGGACCAACATTGCCGCCGTCATTCCCAACCGTATGGCAGCGGACACATTGCGCCGTGGAATTATTATTGAAAATATTGCGTCCTTCCCTAAGATTGCCGCCATAAAGGGCTTCTTTATAAGCGCTTAACATGGATTTATCGGTGTTTATTGATGCCATTTTTGTTTTCAATGTTTCTGAACCTGTGGCAACAATCGCTTCTTCTAATTCCAAAGTGATATTAGGCGACAGCTTTTTATCTTTCATTTTGTCCACCAAATTGTCCAAAATAGACATCGTTTTTTCTTTGTCTAATTGCGTCATTACGGTCAACAATTTCTGTTGTTCTTTGACAGTGCCTTTTGTAAAAATCAAATCAGCGATGGTCGCTAAACTCTCTTTTGATACCGTTTCGTTGTTCAATAAACCCAAAGCAACGGTTCTGACATTTTCGTCCTTATCCGCCATGCCTGTTTTGATAAGGGACTCAATTTTCGCATATTTCAATGAATTTAAGGCGGGTAAAACTGCCATTTTCACCTTGCTTTCCTTTGTATTTGCAAAAATATCTGCCAAAGCGTTATTAGATTCAGTGATGTTCAAATTCGCTAATAAACCCGCAACGGCGATTAAGGTTTCGGGATTGGTTGCTTTCAAAAAAGAAGCAACAAACGGCTGCATTTTTGCCCGAATGACGGAGGGGTCTCTTTCAATTTTTCCCCTAAAACGCCCATCTACTCTGTCCAATACTGAGGGGGTCGCCCATGAGCCCAAAGTGGCTAAAGCTTCCGCTTGCATATTGTCTTTTATGTCCGTTCTCCTTGAAAAAGCGAT
>JAYTUR010000036.1:0-3066 GCA_043744475.1 Saprospiraceae bacterium
ACGCACCTCATCACGCGGGTCAGCTTTAGGCGCAGAACGTTTCAACACCGCTTGTATGCGGTACAACAATTCTTCTGAATTAAACGGTTTAGAGATATAATCGTCTGCACCGATTTTGAAACCTTGTAAAATATCCTCCTTCATCGTTTTGGCGGTAAGGAAAATAATCGGCACAACTTTGTCTTTTTCACGAATGTCTTTGGCAAGTGAAAAACCGTCCTTTTTGGGCATCATCACATCTAGAATACACAGTGAAAAGCCTGAACCCCTACGAAATGCTTCCCAACCTGCCGCACCATCCGTCGCAAGGGTTACATCATAATCGTTCATTTCAAGATAAGAACGCAGAACGTCGCCAAAATTCGGGTCATCTTCTACGAGTAAAATTTTTGTAGCAATAGAAGCCATGAGCTATATCTTTTTAGTGATTTGGAAAATTATACGCTTGCTGCTTTTGTTAAAACGACGAAATGTTAAAATTCGTTTGTCATACACGATAATATTTAGTATAAAATTTTAGTAACACTTAGCCAACACGAATTGCTCAAATGACACGAATTATAATGATTGTAATTTAAGACTACAATTTACAAAAATAAGCCTAAACAAATACTCTTAATTCGTGTAATTTGTGAAATTCATGTTAGTAAAGAATGATTTTTTATCAAAAAAACATCTCCTGTGCCATCCTAAAAGTTTGGGCATGTGCTTCAACTATAGTAGCAACACGCGTAGAATAACCGCCACCCATGCTAACTACAATCGGGACATTATTTCTTTTGCACATTTCAAAGACTAATTTATCTCTTTGTCCACAGCCGTGCATCGTTAAATTCAGTTTGCCCAATTTATCCGTACCTAAAACATCAACACCCGCATTAAAAAATGCAAAATCAGGCTGCACTTCGTCCATCGAAAGGTTGAGGTTTTCTCTTAAAACTTTCAAATAAAAACCATCTTCAACGCCATCGGGCAGACCAATATCAAGGTCACTTTGCTCCTTGTGAAGCGGATAATTATTCGCACCATGCACGGAAAAAGTAAAAACACCCCCCTCAGTATTTTTCCCTTTTGACCATTGATTTTTAGATTTTCTAAAAATTTCAGCCGTCCCATTCCCTTGATGTACATCGAGGTCAATAATTAAAATGCGTTTTGCTAATCCCTTATTTATCAAATAGTTAGCCGCCATAGCTTGGTCGTTTAGAAGACAAAAACCTTCACCTCTGTCCGTAAAAGCATGGTGCGTACCACCTGCCACATTCATCGCTACGCCATACTCCATAGCAAAATGACATGCCTCAATCGTACCACCGCCGATTGTTAAACAGCGGTCAAACAGTTGTTGCGTCAATGGAAAACCAATGCGCCGCATCTCTTTTGGGGTGAGTTCCAAATGCTTCATTTTATTGAAATAGAGTGGGGTATGCGTAGCGATAATAATGTCTTCAGAAAGCGGTTTAGGTGCAAAAAAATTATCATTCGTCACGCTACCTTCATACAATAGCTGCTCTGGTATCAACTCATATTTAAGCATCGGAAAGCGATGCTCTTCAGGTAAAGTTAGTTTATATATGGGTGAGTAAGCTATTTTTAGCATGAATATAAAAGCATTTTTATCAAAAAATCAGTGAAAATTCGTCGTATCAGTCAAATCTGTGTCCCATTACTTAGCCATCAAACCGCAAAGGACTCAACAAATCTACCGCCATACTGAGGGGGTGCTTTCCAACGATTTCAGCCACCAATTGCCCTGTTGCTGGACCCAAGCTCAAACCCATCATACCATGTCCTGTCGCAATCGTAACGTTTTTCAGATGTTCCAAACGACCAATATACGGTAATCCATCGGGTGAACAAGGACGTAAACCACTCCAAACTGCTTGTTGTTCAGGCATTTGCACATTTAATTCAGGATAAAAACTGTTTACACCATGCACGATGCCTTTAACGCGATTCATATTGACCGACAGGTCAATGCCCGCAATTTCCATTGTTCCGGCACACCTCAAATCGTTGCCCATCGGTGTGGCTGTGGCGCGTGCTTCAAGCATAATTGCAGGAATATTGACTTTATCGCCCAAACCTTCAAACGCCATACTGTAACCTTTTCCGCCTTGTAATGGCAGTGAAATGCCCAACTTTTGAGTCAAAATGCCCGACCACGCACCAACCGCAATAACGATTTCATCAAATTCTAATTTCTCGTTTTGGGTTATAACACTTGTAATACGCTCGTTTTTTAATTCAAAATTTAAAACTTCAGTATTTTTTAAAAAATTGACCCCCTCAGTAAAAAGATGTTTTTTCAACCCTTCAATCAATAGATGCGGACTCAAATGGGCATCGCCTGGATAAAAAACGCCACCAATCGCATTGACTTTTGTATGTGGTTCAAGGTTTTGTACTTCTTTTTGAGATAAAACATGGGCTTCGATGCCGGCTTTATTCGCTGTTTCTGCACCTTCTGCCTCCTCATGCGCCATGTTGGGCGTTTGATACAACATCATCAAACCGCGCTCATGCCAATCAAAATCGAAGTGATTTTCCTTAAAAAAGTCTTGATACAGGTGTTTACTTAACAAACTAATATCCCTCAGTATCGGAATGGATTTTTCGACATTTACAACTGTGGCATTTTTATAAAACAGCCAACCCCATTTCACCAAACTACCACTCAAACGTGGACGAATATAAAACGGACTTGTTGAACTCAACATCCAACGCAAGCCTTTTGAAATCATGCCCGGCGCTGCCAACGGGATGATATGACTCGGCACTATCATGCCTGCATTGCCATGTGAACAGCCATCAGACATATCACTTTGGTCAATAATGGTCACTTCATGCCCTTGTTTTTGGAGATAATAGGCTGAAAATAAGCCGTTTATGCCGCCACCGATGATGCCAATTTTCATAATTTAGAAAAGTTGAAGAATAAATTAATATAATGTAACGTGTAGGTGCATAAGTATGCGGAACAAATAAATTGATATTGCTCACTGTTCCTCGCTTCGCTCGAAATGCGTGCTTTAAAAGGATTTTTTAGGAGTGGCTGTATTTTTT
>JAYTUR010000037.1:0-3066 GCA_043744475.1 Saprospiraceae bacterium
ACCCAATTGTATGATTTGCCAAACGTAGGACTGCCACTCTGTGAATGGCACATTGCGCCCAACGCCATAAGTTTTTATTTTATCATAGCCTCGTTCCAAAACCTCATATTTCGATGACCCCCTCAGTATATCCACCAAAAGACCCATATTGACTTGCTCCTGCGTGCGCGCAACGGCAGATAATGCCATTTGCGCCATCGTTGTACCCTCAATATACTGAGGGGGAGCATTGCAGATGTCGCAATTGCCACAGTTATCCTTTATGGTATCTGAAAAATAGTTTAACAAAATGCGACGGCGACAAATTTGCGCATCGGCATATTGCAACATGCGGTCGAGTTTGGCATTTTGAATCTCTTGATTCTTACTGTCTCCTTCCGAAAACATATCACGATAAGCGTTGACATCGGCAAAACTGAAAAAAAGAACGGTTTCAGCGGGTGCGCCGTCACGACCTGCGCGACCAATTTCTTGATAATAAGATTCAATATTTTTAGGCAAATTGTAGTGAATAACCCACCTAACATTAGATTTGTCAATGCCCATGCCAAAAGCGACAGTGGCACAAACGACTTGAACTTTGTCATTTTGAAAATCCTCTTGCACTTTTGAACGTTCACGGGCGGGCATTTGGGCATGATACGCCGCCGCTTTGATGTTGTTAGAGAGTAATTTAACGGCAACTTCTTCCGTACTTTTTCGGCTGAGACAATATATAATGCCCACTTGTTTGGGGCGACTTTTGACAAATTCTAAAATTTGTTCCATGCGTTTTTGTCCCGGGCGTACTTCAAGACTGAGGTTCGGACGGTCAAAACTGGACACAAATACTGAGGGGTCTTGCAAATTGAGTTTTTCGAGTATGTCTTTGCGCGTCAATTTATCTGCCGTAGCAGTGAGAGCGATGATGGGAATTTTAGGGAATTGTTGTTTCAAAAACCCCAATTGGGCGTATTCAGGTCTGAAATCATGACCCCATGCAGAGATGCAATGCGCCTCATCAACGGCTATCAAAGTAATGTTTAAATTTTTTAATAAAGGTAAAAAGGACTGCGAAACGGCTTTTTCAGGAGAGACATAAATGAGTTTTAATTTATTTTCAAATAGCTGATTTTCAATGACTTGTGACTCTAAATGGCTTTGTGACGAGTTTAAAAAGGCCGCGGGAATACCATTGGCTTTTAAGGCTTCGACTTGGTCTTTCATCAAAGAAATCAAGGGCGAGACGACGACTGTTATCCCCTCAGTCGTCACAGCAGGAATTTGATAACAGATGGATTTCCCGCCGCCCGTTGGCATCAAAACAAGGCAGTCTTGTTGGTCATAAACCTTTTGAATGATGTCGGCTTGCATCGGTCTGAAAGAATCGTAGCCGAAGTATTTTTTGAGTGCCTGGCGAGCGTTTGTAATATTCATATTATGCTGTCGTAGTCAAAAATGTCTTTCATTACTATTGACAGCAAAGTTAATTTTTTAAAACAAAAAAGTAGTTTTTGATTCAAAAAAAATCAAAAACTACTCATAAAATCAACAAATTAAACAAAAATGGGTGATATATTTTATTTTTTACTTTCACTGACTGCTTTTAAATTGGCTAAACCTTTTTCGTAATCAGGTCCGATAAAGCTATTCATCGCTAATCCAAACCAACGTGCAATTGGATTCAAACCATGTTCAGTATCAAAAGACCAGACAATTTTTGTCGCCGTGCTGTCTTTTGCCGTCAGTTTAAAATCCGCAAAAGCATCGCCTTGTCCTTTAAATTCCATTTTGCAATGCAACATTTCGTTGGGTTTGGCATCTAAAATGGTCATTTTACCTTCGCCCACTTTATCGTTGCCGACCCACATATAATATGCGCCCGTTCCAGCAGTTGTAGGTTGGCTGTATGTCCATTTCACATTTGGGTCGAGTTTTGCCCATGGCGACCAATTTTCCCAATTTTTCAATTCATTGATTTGGTCATAAACGACTGGTGCAGAAGCGTTTATGTCAATTTGTCGTTCAACGTGAGACGTACCCGGCAATAGAAAACCGATTGCGACAAATGCGACGACGATGATGAGTATCCAACGCAAAATTTTCATTAACATGGTTGTTAGTTTTTAATTTAAAAAAATAAGTTTAATAATTTGAACAAAAATAAAAATATTGTTTTAAAATTAAAATTTTTTCGACAAAAAAATTATTCTGTCAAGACTTCACCCAAGCGATTGAAGGTATAAACAGTTATAAAAATAGCGATTCCGGGAAAAATTGCCATCCACCAATTGCCAAAATCCGTTCGAGCTGCCATCAGCATGGTGCCCCATGTGACTTCTTCGGCAGCCAAACCTAAGCCAATAAATGATAAAAAGGCTTCAAGCAAAACGCCATTAGCGATGCCAAAAGAAAAGGCGATGAGGACGGGCGTTAAGATATTGGGCAAGGCGTGGCGCAAGATGACGCGCATAGGCGACGCACCGATGGCTTCGGCAGCTTCCATAAATTCAAGCTGCCGAATGCGAATCATTTCGCCACGGACTAAGCGGGTAAAACCGACCCAACTGGTGACACCGATAAATAAAATGAGGCTTGTCAAACTCAAATGTTTCACGATGGTCAATGCGCCTAAAATCCATAGTATGAAGGGTATGCTTTGCATAATGTCCACCATCCGCATCACGATGAGGTCGAGTGGTACAATTATCTTTCTGTTTAAAATTCTAAATTTATTAAGAATGTATTTTTGTAAAACATTGATTATTAATTCAAAAGAAATATAAATAATCATAATTTTAATAAAAATCCAAAATGCGGTTTCTTTTAAATGTAAAAAAACAAAAAGATAAAACAGTAAAAGAGCGACAATGCCCCCCCTCAGTATCAGTGTCCAAATATTCATTTCTAAACGATTATCGCCATAAAAACCTGCCACCAAACCGATAGGCAGACCGATGAGTAAGGCTAATAAAACGCCGCCGACACCGATTAACAACGCTGTCCGAGTACCTGTGATAAGTCCAGCCGCAACATCGCGCCCCAATTCGTCTGTACCGAGCCAATGTCGTTGATATACTGAGGGGG
>JAYTUR010000038.1:0-12022 GCA_043744475.1 Saprospiraceae bacterium
AATAGTTCTTCATAAAAAAAACTCGCTCGCTTGTAAGCCTTTCCACAAGCACAACATACTATCAAGCACGTCTGACGTGAGTAATAGATTCAAGTTTTCTTAAAAAACAATGGCTGGTACGCACAACACGTATCAGCCGTTTGGTTTTATAAAAATGCCCCCCTCAGTATTTTACCTATTTGTCAGGCTTTTTATCAAACCAAATAAAAACTCAATTTTTAGGCGTTTGAGTTGTTTTTTTTAGCGGTTGTGTTGTGACTTTGGTCTGTTGTTGCCCATTTTTTATATCGTAATCAAGAGATTGAGGGCTTTTAAACTGCACCGCCACTTTATATCCTTTGTCAATATTTTTGACCATCGGTTGCAATATCATTTGCATCACTTCTTGGGCGCGAACCTCTGCTTTTTTATAAATATCGCTTTGGTCGGCATCATTTCGAAAAGCTTGACGCAGCTTGTTGACGTTGTCATTAAAGTCTTGAGACGACAAATCACGCATCAAACCAATATCCAAATTTTCTACTTTTGGATAGACTTCATGACTCAAAATTTGCGGTTGCGGCAAAGTGACAATAATGGTTTTAGAACGACTGTCAACCGATACATTAAAGTAGTTTTGAAGATTAAAACCAACTTTCATAATGCTCATGGCGACAATTTCTAATTCCGTTGTGGAGACATTATACCCCATAATCTTAGAAGAATTCTGTATTTTAATGCCTTTTTTATCCCTAACCTCCATCACAGCCAATTCAGTAATCGCTTTTTCTACGCGTTCTTTCATAAGACCATGTGCCCTTGAAAAATCTCTAATAGCAGCCGTTTCCTGTAAGCGTTTGACCATCGGACGCAACCCCTCAGTAAGTGCGATACCACAAGGTGTTTCAATCGCTTTGCCATTGACTGCTAATTTACCGTCTTGGGTTTTTATAATAGTCCCAATGATGTTTGTAATAAAAAAACAGGTATATTTTGAAGCCACTTCATTCAATAAATCAACGGCGTTGTTTGATTCGTTTTCGTACCATGCCTGATACGTTTTGTTCGTCGTATCGCCCAGACTTATGAAATCATTGAAATACATCTGCCGAATAGAAGGGTGCATTTTGCGATATTCATTCACCGCAGCCGTTTTTTGTTGCGATGTCAAATTCATACGATTGGCGACATGAACAACCAAATTGGTGTTAAAATCCAATATCAATTGGTCAAATTCATTTTTATAACGCTGTGGATTGGATAGAATCTCAAGGGTCTTTTGATTGTCCAGTTGCATTTTAAAATCGGCAGGGACATAAGTCACTTGCATCGCTCGAGGTATGCTGCTGACGATGTCACTATCACCATTAAAGGCTTTGTACAACAAAAAACCTGCTACACATAATAGCATAAACAGAATCAATTTTTTACCAACGCTAACTTCCTGTGACCCCTCAGTTTTTGGGCGATTTTTAGGTATTGTCATTGACTATCTTTGTTTTATGTTTCTCGAATAAATGATATAATCCGTTCGAGGAATCTGTGTAATATTCAGTTGGCGGCACATCGTAATCAATTGTCCGCGATGAGAAGTGGAGTGATTTACAGTGTGCATGATCATGTCCCTGATGGTTTGAGTCATTTCAGTTTTGATAGAAATCAATGAAAAAGTACATTTATCTCGAAAATAAGGAGATGGTTTGCTTTCTACAAATTGAACCAACGACCTCGAAGCCTTCTGTAAACCTGTAAAGACTTCTTCATTTGAACCCACAAAGGTTTTTGACGGAAAATCAGTCGGCGAATGACCATTTAGTCGTTCAAGCCACAATGATTCCGCATCCCAAATATGCAATAAAGTTTTGCGAATGGACGGAAAACTGCTTTCAATGTGTTGAGCAATCAGCGCATCATCAACTGAACGAAAGAGCGCAATTAGATTTTCATTTGCCCAAAGGTTGTAACGGGCATACTCGACAAGCATTTGTTTCATAGTTGGAAAAATTAAACAATAAGTAGTCATTGGTTATTCTATCAAGTACAAGGTAACATGAATCATCCCGAATTTTACAACAATAACATTCATGTTTCTCGTACTGAAGTTCTTAAATAATCAAAATTATGCGTTTTTTGCTCAAGCTATCCCAAAGTTAAGTTAATTTTGCGCTATGTTGTATGAACAAACTACCATAAATTGTCGTGGCACATTGCTCGACTTGTCTTCACCCATTGTCATGGGCATTCTGAATGTAACTCCAGATTCGTTTTTCGCAGAGAGTCGTGCAAAAAATGTATTGAACCTATTGTCACAAGCCGAAAAGCAGCTGAATGAAGGTGCAAAAATCTTAGACATTGGTGGTATGTCCACTCGTCCAGGTGCAGAAATGATAGATGAAATCGTCGAATTGAACCGTATAGTACCTGCTATCCGCGCTGTTTGCAGAGCTTTTCCAGAGGCAATTGTTTCAGTAGATACCTTTCGCGCCAATATCGCACGGGCTTGTGTTGAGGAAGGTGCACATATTATCAATGATGTTTCGGGGGGGAGTTTGGACGACAAAATGTTCGCGACTGTTGCTGATTTGAAAGTGCCTTATATCTTGATGCACATGAAAGGTACACCTCAAACGATGCAGTCTTTGACCCATTATGATGATATTGCCTTAGAAATTCTTGATTTTTTCATTGAAAAGGTCGGCATACTGAGGGGGTACGGTGTTAAAGATATTATCCTCGATGTGGGTTTTGGTTTTGCAAAAACAACTGAACAAAGCTTTGAGTTGTTGAGAAAACTGCCCGTTTTTAAAATACTTGATTGCCCTATTTTAGCAGGAATTTCTAGAAAAGGCATGATTTGGAAAACATTGGGCATAACACCCAGCGAATCTTTGAATGGCACAACGGCAGCTCATATTTTGGCCTTGCAAGGTGGCTCAAAAATTCTTCGAGCGCATGATGTCAAGGAGGCATTAGAGACAATTTGCATTTTCGAAAAGTTTCAAAATACATTAAATATTTCCGAAATACAATTGTTTTAATGTATTTTTCAAATAAAATTGTAAGAAAATAATGGTTATTGTAGAATAATCAATGTATTTTGCAACGCATTATTTACAAACATACATTTCTATTAATTCTTTATCCAAGACAGGTATCCACTCTCCTGAGAAAACTTCTCATTTATTTCATTATCATTATGTTTACCAATAGGTGAACTATGCCAAGTATGCTTAATGGCATTTTTTAAAAAAAATACGATACTTCCATCTATTTTATTAATAACTTTTATACGATAAACTTGAATTAATTTTAATTTTATATACTTTCACGCTTAAAATAATCGTGAACAAAAAAAACAAGTCATTATTTTGGAATATTTAAGTGAAGATACCATCAAGCGAGCGACTTTGGCGTTTATGAAAACGTATTATAAGTTCCGCCCGCGCAATGGCGAAACCGTCATTCAATATGATATGATGCACCCCTCTGGTGTTATTGTAGATGGTCAACTGACTTTTCCTAAAGAAGATGGTACGCCTTTCGTTGCTACTTTCGAAGCAACTTCGACAAGTTCTTCCGCTGAAATATTGTTTCGCATTCAACATAAGCAATTACAATGGGATGCCGTTGCGGCGGGCTCAGTTGCTATGTTACTGCCAATGATGATTCTTTGGACGATTAACGTCTGGTCATTGAACAAAGTGGGTTGGGCTTTCAGCGGTTTACTTGTTATTTCATTGTTTATTTTAGGGTATTTAGCTTTCCAGATGTTTAATCGCAATTCAGGTCGGTATCGTTATATTTATGCTATTGAGCAATTCAAACAATATCATGCCGACGAACAATGGGTTGCTCTTGGAAACGATGTTTTTTCAGACCCAATGGAAACGAACTTTTCGGAACTCAAACTTCAATGTGTTAAAAATGGTTTTGGCTTATTGACTGTTGACAAAGAAGAACACGTTAATTTGCTCATTACACCCGCTCGTGAAGAAGTTTTTGGGAATAAAAGACGGGCTTTGAAATTTGAAGAAACAACTTACGTAAACTCAGGTTTACAGCGCTTATCGTCTAAAAGTATAGAACGATATGCTAGACCTTTTCTCAATCAAATAGTTATAAGCACGATGTCAATTATCGTTTTGAGTGGCTTGTTTTTTCATTCTTGGCAGCAACGCCCAGTCATTACTTTAAGTGATGAAGTGGCTTACCGTGACTCTATGGCTTTACGCGGTAACTTGATGGAAAATGTAAAAGAACCCGTGGAGTTTGTTTATCAACCAGAAGATGTCGTTACTCAGATTCCCAAATCGAATACGGATGTAACAACTGTCAGTAATCCACCGACTGAACCTGAAAATGTGGGTTTATATGTTTTTACCGTTCAAGATGGTTATATTTCTTACGATTGCGAAAGGATAGACATGCAAGGAACAAAGTACGTCGTTCAAGACCTTACTTTTAATAATTTTAACGATGCCAAACGTCGGATAGAACATCTTAAAACTTTTGGACTTATTGCTAATGCCATTTCTTTGGATTGCACTATGAATGCTACGCCTAAACATGATTATTGTGTTTATTATGAAGTTATTTACAATGAAGAAAAAGCGGCGAACAGCAAGGCAAATGATGTAAAAAGGCAGCTTCAAAAGCTCAAATTGGATCATGAATTTATCAAAATTCGTGTACTTAATTTCCAAAATTATTAGAGACACAACGTTTAGTAAACTTTTAAAATTTACTAAACGTATTGCCAAGCCCCCTCAGTAAAATGATGACGATTTATGCCTTTTATTGAAAAATCTACATATCAACCGCCGCCTCGTTTTCGCAACATGCACGTCAATACCCTCTACCCTGCCCTTCTAAGAAAGGTAAAAGGCATTGAATATCAACGCATTAGAATAAATTTGCTAGATGATGATTTTCTTGATTTAGATTGGTCTTTCACGCCAGTTGAGACACGTACAGATAAACTCGTTGTCTGTGTTCATGGTCTTGAAGGTCATGCTCGTCGTCCATACATGGCAGGTATGATGAAACGATTCAATACTGAGGGGTATGACGCTGTGGGCGTTAATCTGCGTGGATGCAGTGATGAGCACAATCGAAAATTGGCTTGTTACCACAGCGGATTCACCGATGATTTGACATATATCATTGATGAAATTGTCGCTGAAGGTCAGTACAAAAATATCGTCATCGTTGGGTTTAGTGTGGGTGGCAATATTGTATTAAAATATGCCGGCGAAAAAGGTCATAATTTGCCTAAAAAAGTTAAAAACATCATTGCCTACTCTGTACCCTGCGACCTCGAAGGAGGGAGTATTGAACTCGAAAAGAAACACAACTGTTTCTATCAATGGCAGTTTTTGGTAACGCTTAAACAAAAAGCGCGAACCAAATTTGAGATGTTTCCAAATGCTTTTAACTTAGAAGAAGCACTGAAAGCAACATGTTTTCGGCAATTCGACGACCATTTTACCGCACCTGTCAATGGTTTTTTAGATGCCACAGACTATTGGACAAAAGCGAGCAGTCTATCTTATTTACCTAAAATCGTTGTACCGACCTTACTCGTCAATGCTGCTGACGATTCTTTTTTAAGCCCGACTTGTTTTCCTATTGATTTGGCACAATCGAGTGATGTTTTTCATCTTGAAATACCCAAATTTGGCGGTCATCTCGGTTTTATGTCGTTTGATACTGAGGGGTATCTTTGGACGGAACAACGTGCTATTCAGTTTGTTTTGAATTAATCAATTGATTAGGGTTTTTTATAAGAAAACCCTCATCAATTGATTGATTTGTAATTACTTTGCAAAAAAATGCTTATGAAAAACCTATTAATCTTTACTTTCTGCCTTTGCCAAAACCTGACGGCGCAACAAGTCACTTATCTCAAAGCCGACAGGTTATTTGATGGTGAAAATGCCCATGAAAAATGGGGCATAGTTGTCAAAAATCAAAAAATTCAAACTGTTGGTGCTCAAAAAGACCTTGAAGGCAACTTGCCAAAAGATGCGCAAACCATTGATTTTGGTGATGCAACATTGTTACCTGGGTTGATTGAAGGTCATTCGCATTTGTTGTTGCATCCTTATAATGAGACAAATTGGGATGACCAAGTGCTGAAAGAACCTCGTGCTTTGCGGGTGGCACGTGCGACGGTTCATGCAGAAAAAACATTGCTGGCGGGTTTTACGACTGTCAGAGATTTGGGTACTGAGGGGGCTGATTATGACGATGTGGGCTTGAAACAAGCGATAAATACAGGCATTATCAAGGGACCACGCATGATTATTGCCACTCGGGCATTGATTGCAACAGGTAGTTACGCGCCCAAAGGCTTTAGTCCCGATATTGAAGTACCGCAAGGTGCAGAAGAAGCCGATGGTCATGACGGCTTGATAAAAGCAGTTCGGACGCAAATCGGCAAAGGCGCAGATGTGATAAAAATTTATGCAGACTATCGTTGGGGGCTTTTTGGCGAAGCCAAACCAACTTATACATTGGACGAAATTAAATTGATTGTAGCAGTAGCCGCTTCGAGTGGTCGCGGAGTAGTCGCACATGCCTCCACTACTGAGGGGATGCGTCGCGCGATTGAAGGCGGAGTTGAAACAATTGAACATGGTGACGCAGGCACGCCAGAGGTTTTCCGACTGATGGCTTCAAAAAACGTTTGTTTGTGTCCGACTTTGGCGGCGGGTGATGCCATTAGTCAATATCGCGGTTGGGTGAAAGGAAAAGACCCAGAACCTGAACGTTTACAAAAAAAACGAGCAATTTTTAAAGAAGCTCTTGATGCCAAAGTCAAAATTTGTATGGGTGGTGATGTCGGTGTTTTTCCGCACGGCGATAATGCCCGAGAAATGGAAATGATGGTGGATTATGGCATGACAGCCCTCGAAACGCTGCATTCAGCGACGGCAATCAATGCCGATGTGTTTCATTATGGCGATAAAATAGGTCGCTTAAAAGATGGTTTATTGGCAGATATTATAGCTGTTAAAGGCAATCCGATGGTTAAAATCAGCGATATTCGAGCTGTTCAATTTGTGATGAAAGATGGGCAAATTTATAAATCAGTGAAATGACACCCCCTCAGTATTTTTTCATTTCAATTGTATCTGCAAGGATTATTTAAGATTAATGTTAGGGCATTTTTTTAAAAAACACTTTGTACATATACATCTTAGCAGAAATGTTTTTTTTACATTTACGTTTTATGCAGCGCTTTTTGCCAATTTTAAACAAAACTACACATTTCCTACTTAAAACAGACAACTACTTATGAAGCTATCTCCACACTTCTCCATGCTTTTTGGTATTTTTTTACTTGTATGTACAACACCCTTTTCGCTTTCAGCACAATCTGATGTTCTTACTTTCAGTCATGACTATTCCCGTATTCGAGAAATTCATTTTTCAAATAATGGTAAAATGATTACTGTCAAAAGTGGCGACGAAGTTCAGGTTAATGGTAAAGGTTTGGTGACTTCCCCTAGCATCCACGTTTGGGATTTAGAAACCAAACGCAAAACGATGGCAATGGCTGATCGTGAGTTTGGACGCGCCTCAGCTATTTCACCCGATAGTAAATTATTGGCATTTAGGGATAAAAACACAGTTAATGTCATGGATTTGGCCACAAAAAAAATAGTAAGTACGGTCAAATTCGATGATAATCGTTTTTATAAGCCCGTTAGTTTTTGCAATAATAACAACGGAATTGTCATCGAACAAGGTGATAAATGCTACGTTTATTCGATTCAAACTGAAAAAGCAGTATTTATTAAAGATTATAAAGCATCAGGTAACGCTCATTTTGTAACTGCCAACGATAAATTTGCGATTGACATGTTTGCAGACAGTTTCAAGGTTCAAGATTTTAAAACTGGTGAAGATGCTAATACCATTCCTCTGGTTGAGAACGGTCGTACAGAAGCCTTGAGGTCCATTGTTGTCTCACCTGAAAACCGTTTTATTGCGACATTGAGCAGTAATAAAGTACGTTTATGGGATTTAGAAGCGCAAAAGGCTATTAATAGTTTCAATATTCTACCCAAAGACGATATTTTCTGCTTCTCTTCTGATGGTCGTTATATTATCGGCGGCAGCGATACTTTGAAAATTTGGGAACTTCGAACAAAGCGTGAATTGGTCACAACTATTGTTGGACAAGGCAAATTGAATTGTGCGGCGATGGGTTCAGATGGTAAATATATTGCTTCGGGCGACAGTCGCGGCAATATCCAAATTTGGGAATTTTCTGATGACAATATGTCTGCTTTATATTTTGCAAAGGAAATTGAGAATGAATTAAAAATGATAGCGAGCAAAAAAGAGTTTGAGAAAACTGAGGATTATGTCAAACGCCATCAAAAGCTCACGCGTTCTATCAATAACAAGTATTTGTCGCAATATATGGAGAAACTCACCACAGAAACGACCATTCAAGAGCATTGGGCAGAGGAAGATGAACGGCGTGAGGAAGATAAAAAGAATCAAATTTTGAAATCACGTGAAGCCATTACTTTTACCATTGACTCTATCAGCACTTATAATGCGGATAAAGAAACGTTTGACATTAAAGTGGTGAATGCCAAAGAATATTTTACAAAATGGGACGTGATTAAAGTGCCTTTGCGTACTGATAATCCCCAATGTTTTAAACAACGTGCGATGACACTTGAAGTAACGGGTATTAAACAATTGAAGCCGGATTTGAAATCGTATGAAATTTATAATGTCAAAATCAAATCCAATTGTTCGGGCAAAGAGAAAGACTATATATTTGGTCCACAAAAGATATATTTAGAGTAGGTATAAGGTATGAAATATGGGGTATGAAATCATTTATACCTCATATTTTTCATCAAATAAAAAAATATGATACTTGTATTTGCTACGAATAACCCGCATAAAGTCGCTGAAGTCAATGATGTACTGAGGGGGGCTGACTTAAAAGGTATTGAAGTCGTGACCATGAAAACGATTGGACACACGACAGATTTGCCCGAAACACATGAAACGATTTTGGAAAATGCGCTTGAAAAAGCGGAATTTTTACACCTACATTATAATGTGTCATGTTTTTCAGAAGACACAGGGCTTGAAATTGATTTTCTAAACGGCGAACCGGGCGTTCATACGGCTCACTATTCAGGGTCGCGCAACCCTGCCGATAATATTGAAAAAGTATTGACACTGATGAGCGATACACCTGTGCGAACGGCTCGTTTTCGGACAATTATTGCTCTGATACTGAGGGGAGGCGAAAAACAAATTTTTGAAGGTATTTGTGAAGGAACGATTCGTTTTAACCCCGCTGGCGAAGGGGGTTTTGGTTATGACCCTATTTTTGAGCCTTTGGGTTATGATAAAACGTTTGCAGAATTGCCCATGTCGGTTAAAAGTGACATCAGTCATCGCGGTCGTGCAACAGTTAAATTGATTGATTTTTTAAGAAAAAGAGCTAATTAAAAAGTGATAAAAAGCCGTTCCGACCTATCAGAACGGCTTTTTTTATCCGGGAATAATGGCAGAAATTATGGGTCACTAATCATATAAATGTATAAAAAAATGTAATCCTATCTGTTTTACTGAGGGGTACCCTTTTTTTTTATTAATCCCTGAAAAATTGCCTTTCATCTGTTTTATTTTATTAGACTTGCCGTATAAATCATTTTTGTTCAACAACAGAACGCCATCTTGTAATTTTGATAGAATTATGAATGAAAAACAAATCTTTCAGCAAAAGATATTGGCAAGAGTGCTCATCGTTTGTGCGGGTATCATCATATTCACATCTTATATCACCAATCGTTCGGGCAGTGTCATTGTCACTGGATTTTTATTCTTGATTATTGGTACACTCAATTTAATTAGAGTCAAGAAGGCTGAAGAGCAACTAAAAAAATAAAATGATATGAAAGTATTGCAAATCAATAACTTAACTAAACGGTATGGGCGCATAACGGCTGTTAATCAACTCAATTTAGATGTTGAACAAGGACAAATCATGGGTATTTTAGGACCTAATGGTTCGGGGAAAACAACGACTTTGGGCATCGTATTGGGCATTACAAGTGCCGATGAAGGAGAATTTAAATGGTTTGAAGGACAAGAAGGCAATGGGTCGTCTGTGTTACGCAAAGTGGGTTCTCTGTTGGAAACGCCTAATTTTTATCCTTATATGACAGCCGAACAAAATTTGGCTGTTGTGGCGCTCATCAAACGAGCTAAAAATGTGGACTATCACCACCTTTTAGAAATTGTCAATCTCGCACACCGCAAAGACACGCCTTTCAGTGGCTACTCATTGGGTATGAAACAACGTTTGGCAATCGCTGCAACGATGGTCGGCGACCCCTCAGTATTGATATTCGATGAACCGACAAATGGCTTAGACCCTGCGGGCATCGCAGAGGTTAGGGAAACGATACAAAATATTGCTGCCCAAGGCAAAACGATTTTTATGGCGAGTCATATACTCGATGAAGTTGAAAAGGTGTGCAGTCATGTTGCTATCATCAAAAACGGGAATTTATTGGCAACGGGCGAGGTCGGTTCTATTTTGAGTAAAGATATTACGGTTGAAATTGCGGCAAAAGACACCGATTTACTGAGGGGTCTCTTTGCTGATGTCAATTATATTACAAAAATTGAAAACAGAGCGCATTTACTTTCTGTCAGCGTCAAACAGGGCTTTGGAGCTTACGATTTGAGTCAATTGGCATTTGAAAAAGGCATTGTTTTGACACATTTGATAGAGAAAAAACGGAGTTTGGAACAAGAGTTTTTACAAATCACTTCAAATAATTGAGTTATTTATGGGTAAATTAACCTTTCTATTACAACTTGAATGGCTGAAAGTCAAATCGTATCGCCCCTTTATCGTTTTGTTAGGACTCTATGGCTTATTACTGCCTGCGTTTATGTTTTCGGCTAAAAAAATGCCGATTCCTAAGCAATTGGGTGGTAATGAGGTACTTTTTATGTTTCCGAATGTCTGGCTCTATTTGGGTTATGTGGGTAATTGGTTGGTGTTTTTTCTCATGGGTTTCTTAGCTGTTCAAGCCATTTCTAACGAAACGTCTTACCGAACTTTGCGCCAAAACATCATCAATGGCTTGAGCCGAACCGATTTTTTCCTATCAAAATTGTCGTTTCTAACCCTCATTAATATTGCTGCCACCTTATATTATATGGTATGGGCGTTGATATTCGGTTTTACAAATACGGAAACGGTTTACGTCTCAAAAATTTATGAAAATATAGATACTTCATTGCGATATTTCATCATGTGTATGGGCTATTCGTCTATGGGTTTGTTTTTGGGCGTATTGTTCAGTCGTTCCATTTTGGGTCTTTTTGTCTATTTTTCATACATTATGTTCATAGAAAAAATCATTCGTTATGTTGTGATACGCAAAGTATTAGGTAGCAAAGCGATGCTTTTTACACCCGCCAATGCCTTCAATGATTTAGTGCCGCCACCTGTGCCAAAAATTCTAAATCAGACTATTGAAGGCACTGATATTCGCCTGTTTCTGTATCCAACAGAAGCCATTTTTATGTCAATAATTTATATTTCCATATTCCTTTATGGTGCATATTATTTGTTGAAAACGAGAGACTTATAAGTGCATAAAGTTTATTTTACAAATTTTCTGATATTTTTTTACATAAATAGTATTGCGATTCCCTTGTTTTTCCGTATAATTGCAGTCAGAATTAGTGTTTGACAATTAAACATTTTGAATATAGCGTTATTTAACATACAAATACACACAAAATAAAGATAGACATAACAGTCGGGTGATTTCTTATGAGAGCGGGTTGCAAGCAACTTGCTCTTTTTTTGTTATTGGGGTATTGGTTGTTGCTCCGACCAATATACCAGTAATCAATAATAACTGACGTTACGCAAGGGACAAAATACTGGCTGTTTCTCGCTTCGCTCGAAATGCGTGCTTTGAAGTTTTTTTTTAGACCGAAGTTAATTTTGAATCGTAAAACGATTCAAAATTAA
>JAYTUR010000039.1:0-3056 GCA_043744475.1 Saprospiraceae bacterium
GAAAATGCCTTACATACTGAGGGGGTGCATATTCACTTGTATGGCAAGCATATCACAAAACCTTTTCGCAAAATGGGTCATGTGACGATATTAAATAAAAAGGTTGAAACGGCCGTTGACATAGCATTGAAATTAAAAAAAGAATTGCGTATCATCGCTTAAATTAGCACGTATGAATAAGAAAAATTTAGAGTACGTTTGGGCATTGGTTGCCGTTTTCATGATAACGACCAAATTCAATAAACCCGAACGCAGCACATGGGATTATGGTATCATTGCGCTGTGTGTTATCATTATTGGCATGTCACTCTATCGTTTGTTTGTGAAAAGATAAATAACAATTTTTCTAACACGAATTTCACCAATTACACGGATTAATCAATGGAAAATTAATTTCGTATAATTCGTGAAATTTGTGTTAGAAAACAAATAAGATTAAAATATGAAAGTTGTACACGTTAGCGTCATTATGGGTTCAGATTCCGATTTGCCTATTATGAAACAAGCAGCCGAATTACTCACCAGTTTCGGTATTCCCTTTGAAATAACCTTTATTTCAGCACATCGCACACCCGATAGAATGTTTAGTTTCGCCAAAGAAGCGCATACACGCGGTGTAAAAATTATCATTGCAGGAGCGGGTGGGGCAGCGCATTTGCCCGGTATGGTCGCCTCTTTGACACCGCTACCTGTTATCGGTGTGCCTATTAAAGCGTCCAATTCTATTGATGGTTGGGATTCTATTTTGTCTATTTTACAGATGCCAAATGGTGTGCCTGTGGCAACGGTTGCGCTCAATGCTGCAAAAAATGCCGCAATTTTAGCTGCTCAAATATTAGGCAGCAGCGACAAAATGATTCAAGATAAAGTCATTGCTTACAAACAGGAGTTGGCAAATGAAGTGACCCGCAAATACGAACATTTGGGACGTATTGGCTACGAAAATTACGGAAAAGACTTTTAAAAGGAATAATAAAGTATATCCTCAAAGTTGTTTGGATACAAACAGACGATTGATTAAAATAGCCAAAATAATTGATAAAAACGCACACCAACATCAGATTCATTTAGTATTTATGACAAACTTATTTTTCAAGCTCCATTGGGCTGTCGTTTCCTTATTTTTTATGGGTACACCTATTATGGTATAAGTAAAGAAAAAAGAAATAATTGAAACAGAAAAAGCAACATCGTATTTTAAATTGGAAGCAGGATACCTTATCAATGCCGTCTATTTTGGTCGTTAGGATTCGTTGGCATTGCCTTAATTCAGAAAGACATTTAGAAAAGACTTTTTATGGGGAACTCGGTGTTTATGTGAAGTTTTAGGTTCAACTATCTACTAAAAAACGTGACAATAATGACAAAAGAAGAATTATTAGATGAACTAAGCCACCACACTTACATCATGCTCAAACCATCTCCGATTGGTGGAGTCGGTGTCTTTGCCGTTTGCGATATTCCAAAAGGTTGTCGGGATATGTTCAGCAAACCCGACCCTCTTGATGAATGGTTAACGATTCCACAAAAGGAAATAGATGCACTGCCAGCATAGGCTCAATTTTTAGTGAGTAACTATTGTTTGTTCGACGATGACAATTATTTTGTACCCGCAGAAGGCTTTAAAAAAGTGGATTTATCCATGTTCATCAATCATGCAGACGAACCAAATATCATTTCAATTGATGATGGCGATTACTTTGAAGCTATTGTGGATATAAAAGCAGGTGAAGAGTTAGTGATTGATTATGGGACTATTGTGGACAGCGATGAATAAAAAGACTGAAAATACTGAGGGGGGGTATTATCATATTTTTTTCAATTTCAATTTATAATTCGGAATATTGATACACAGCACACCGCTTAAAATGATAAACATAGCCACAATTTGTAAAAATCCAATGGTTTCATGCAATAATACCGAGCCTAACAAAACAGCAACTATTGGATTGACATAAGAATAAGAACTCACAATCGTAGCTGGTTTGTGTTTCAAAAGCCAAATAAAAGCCAAAAATGTCAATGTTGTGCTCACAATGGCTAAATAGAAGATTGCCAATACAGAAGAGACATACAATGTATTTTTCGAAAATGTTGTAAACTCATGTCTAAAAAAACTTATCGCAATACATAATATGCCCGCTGACAATAATTGAATGCTCGTTCTGACATACACAGATGTTTTGTCGGGATTATATCGGAGATACAATGAACCTGCTACCCAGAAAAAACTCCCTGTTATCATCGTTAAAATGGCAATCAAAACGGTGTTGTTGATGCTGGTTGCTGCATAACTTTCCTTATTTGTTATCAACAAAATAACGCCACACAAACCCAAAACCAAACCACCAAGGGTATAAGGACTTGAAAAGTTGAGTTTCCAATTCGGTTTATCCAACACCACAAACCAAAAAGGCGTTGTGATAACAATGGATGCCAAACTCGATGAAATATACTGTTGCGCCCAAACAACGGACACAACACCACCGATGAAAACAACAATGCCTGTAATGCTGTATTTTTTCACATCGTGTAAGGACGGCATTTGCTCTTTTCTATAAAAACAATAGACAGACAGCGTAAAACCACCAATCAGGAAACGCAAAGCACTCAATAAAAACGGTGGAAAAGTTCTCAAACTTATGGCGACAAACGAAAATGTCGAACCCCAGACTAAGTAAATAGCTGCAAAAGCAACTATTAATTTCAATTTAAATGTTCTATCCATTTCTTTTTCTTAATTGAAAATCTAATTTTGCTCTCAAAGGTAATATTTGTCTCGAGGGGATATTATTAACCGTATATAAAAACAATAATTATGCAAACTACCTACACCTTTTTATCTCGAACATTACTTGTTACTGTTCTGATTATCTTTTGCTTCATGAGACTTTCGGCTCAAAAAAAGATAAACATTGACGAAAATTGGAAATTCCAATTCGGTCATGCCGCCAATGCGGAAAAAGATTTCAATTACACCATCGGCAATATCTTCAAAAAATCAGGTGACGGTGCAAACACACCTGTGGACAAGGGTTTTAATGACAGTTCGTGGC
>JAYTUR010000040.1:0-3056 GCA_043744475.1 Saprospiraceae bacterium
ACAACCATTTATTGACCCATAAAGGTAGGTTTTTGAACGTCAACCAAAACAAAGGAATCCGCAACAGTGGCGTAACTGAACTGGGAATGATATGAACAAAAGCATTTTGAAAAGGGGCTTTTGGTGCAAAAAACTTATTGTAACGTCCAGGCAACCATGTCGGGTTTAAAGACGCATCGTAGGTATAACCAGTTTCTTTCAAGACTTCGTAATCAACAGGACGTAGGCGGGGCATCCTGAAACCATTGATGATTTGACCCGTTATTTTTTCTAAAATGATTTTGGAAGTAGCATAATCAGAAGGTTCAAACTGGCTATGATTCAAAGCATGGGAAGCGATTTCATGTTTTAGCGCAATTTTTTTGACCCCCTCAGTATTTGCCTTCGCATAAGCGCCTGTGGTAAAGAAAGTCGCTTTTGCTTGGTATTTATCTAAAATGGGTAGCAAACGTGCCAAACCTTCAGTGGTAATATCTATTTTGGTTGACCAATCGAGGGATTGATTGTACTCTTCTGGAATGTCAAATTCTTCTAAATCAATGGTAATTAATAAAGGTATTTTCATAACAGCTTTTAAGTGCTTTTTGATGGAATGCTCAAAGCTAAGATTTTTATTTAAAAACAAGAGAGACAAGACTCAAAGCCTCTTTCAAAAGCACCTTAAATCGGAAGTTTTTGAATTGCAAACTTGGGCGACAACTCGCATCTAATGATTTGATAGTCAGATTATTGCGTTCAGAATATTTAACAAATTCTGTATCAAACAAAAAACCGTCAATAGTTGTCATTAAAAAAATAGATTTTCCAACGGCGTTGAATGCTTTAAAACCAGCCTGCGTATCCGTTGCATTCAAACCCATTAAATAACGATTCATAAATCGTTGCGTTTTAGTCAGTTGTTGTCTAAAAAAGGGTAGATGCGTCAGATATTCGCCGCCCCTGTCTGCTAAAACGACATCCGTATATTTAAGGACAGGTAAAGCTGCCAAAAGCAAATTCGTTCCGAAAGGAAAGTCCCAATCGCAGTGCATAAATATTTCTGCTTTGTCGTCAACTTGCTCTAAACCATATCGAATGGCATGACCTTTACCTCTATTTTGTTCATAAGCATGAAAAAAAATAGAAAAATTGTCCCCATCCGAAGGCGTGCCTTTGGCATCAGTATTTTTAGTTGTAAAGTCTTTCAGGACTTTTTTGTCGGGAAAAATATCAGAATGTGTTGAACCGTCATTCACAAAATGAAATACCCAACGATATTTTGTTTCAACCTTTGCAAGATGTTGACAATACTTCAAGGACTGTTTCCACCAATCTTTTGGCGGGTTGTAAATGGGTAATACGACTGCAATAACGGGCGTTGCAGTCGTAATCATAAATGAATTATTAATTTGATTAAAGTTTTTCTTCAAAGTACGATTGGTCAATAAAGCGTTCATTTTCAAGAATTTATAATAGATTTAGCATTGTTTTTTTGTAAAAAATGACATTCTGAAATCATTATCCAAAGCGTCGGTAAAAAGCCAAATACAGGTCGAAGATGATAAGTATTGTCCCATTTTTTTAAGAAAGGAAAAGACAAATCAGACGATACAACAGCCACCCAATAAAAGCAAACCATGAAAAAAGCGGTCATAAACTTTGTGGCCGTTCCGTTTTGTTTGTGATAAAAATACCAAATTAACAGCCCTGTTGATGCCATTAAATAAGTTGGTGATTCGGCTGCCCGATTGAAAACAACAACCCAAAGCAAAAGAAATGCTAAAAAGTAAGCCCGTCTTTCCTTCGTTATGTCGTTTCGGCGTAGCCACAATAAAAACCAATAAATGATGAGCATCCCAAGTCCAAAGCCCATAACAAAAGGCTCTATTGCGATTGAAAACCCCAATGTATGCGTCATAAAACCCACCAACGAGAAAGGTTCTGAAATTACATCACCCCGCAGTAAATCAAGCCATTCAGCGTAATATTGCATCAATTCCGCAGGACTAACGAGTAATAAAGGCGTTAAGGATAACAAAATCGTAAAGACAACACCTTGGATGATACTTCGAACAGATTGTGGATACAAAACCGCCAACAAGCCCGTAATTGCACCAAAGCCTTTGATACTAAAGTTATATACAGCCCAAAGTACCGCTTTCGTGGGTTCTTGCCGTTCAAAAAAAATAAATGTTGCCATCATAAACGTAGCTATGAGGACATTGGATTGGGCGTGAAGGATGTTTTTTGAAAGTTCAAATACCGATAACAGCATCAACCAAACTGTCCAACGTTTGTCTAAACCGATATGCGTTATTGCCCACAAAAAAGCGATAGTTGAACCGAAAAGCCATAAAAACAAGTCAATTGGCGCAGGAAGCAAAGCAAAAGGTGCGAACAAGAAGGCAAAGACTGGATGGTATTGAAACAAATCGAAATACTCATTCGGGTAAGTCTTATAAAGCGATTGATGATTTGATAAATGAAAAAAAGAATACTTATAAATTAAGAAATTATTATTGCCACGCTGTCGCCAAACACCTACTTGTAGCCATGTCAAACACGTCATAGTTAAATGCAAAAACCACAACATAAATATATGCGTGTCAGAAGAACTGCGCTGTTGCCACAGACGACGAAGGAATAGGTTAGGTGACATTTAATAAATAAGACTTCGCGTTCATAAAATAGCTTCGTTGCCCAATCTGAAAGGTTTTTTTTCTAAAATTACAGCAAAGTTATCACAAGAAATTACTTGGCAATCGTTTCGTCTCTATTTTTAACAATTTTATTTATTTAAAAACCAATGTCGTTGGGCTTTTTATTCTGTTTATTGATCTAAAAAAGTGTTTTCACGACACGTTATTTGGGCAAGCGACTGATTTTCACGAATCAATCCAAACTTATTTCTACTTTTGAAAAAAGTTTGACGAGATAGATACACCTTTGTAAATAACGTGAGTTCGGAGATACAATCACGCACTGTTTCTCGCTTGGCTCGAAAAGCGTACGAGTAAGAAATCTATTGGGTTGAGCTTATTTTTGATTGAAAAATTGGAAGTTTTTCTATCAAAAAT
>JAYTUR010000041.1:0-3055 GCA_043744475.1 Saprospiraceae bacterium
CCACATTCGTAACGATTTGCTGCACTTGTTGTTGAAAACGCTCTTGATTTTCAGGTTTTCCGAACTCATTGACCTTTTCAGAAAATTTTTCAAAGCTCGTTCCTACTGTTTTAGCAATATTGTTCACATCAATAGGTTCGCCACGCATAGCCAAACGGTCGGCTGTCGTCTTTGCCGACGGCAAAACTGCCCACATAATGACGTAAAGTATGAGACCCGAACCGCCGAAGAAGAACAAAAGTCCCCAAACAATACGCAACCACACCACTTCAATGCCAAAATAAGAAGCCAAACCAGCGCAAACGCCGCCGATCATCTTATGTGCATCATCACGGAAAAGACGTTTCCCTGTTTGGAAAGGCGCACCACCAGTTGTTGAACCTGATTTTTTAGACCCCTCAGTATTTGACCCTTGCGAAGACGCATTTTGCGTTTCGTCAACGGATTCCGCACCAAAGTCTTCGGGTTTGCCCATGACACTGACGGCATTTTTCACATCTTGATGCGTCACGATGCCCCGTTTGCCCATGCCCTCTTTTATGAGCTCCGCCAAACGACCTTCAATGTCATTCATTATTTCTTCATACCCTTCCGAGGCGCGAAAGTGGTTGTGAAGCGATTGTAAATAGTTTTCTAAGATTCGGTAAGCTTCGTCGTCAATCGTAAACGGTAAACCCCCGAGGTTGATATTTAATACCTTATTCATTTTCTTTTTTGTTGTGATTTTGGATGATAGATTTAAAAAATCTTAAACCCTATTGCTTGTTAAAGTATTGATTTTCAATAATTTTTACACCTCATACTGAGGGGTATCGTTTTCAGTCATCTAAAAACAGTTTGTCAACAGAGCCGACAAACTCTCGCCAGGCTTCCAACAATTCCGCGCGGAAGCTGCGTCCAGCATCTGTAATTTTATAATATTTACGCGGTGGTCCCGCGTCAGACTCCTGCCATGAGTAGCCTAAATGACCCGAATTTTTGAGCCTTGTCAGCATCGGGTACAATGTTCCTTCGACGACTTCGATACCCACCTCACCGAGTAACTCTCTAATGGTGGCAGGATATATCTCGTCGTGCGCGGCGATAATGGAGAGGACGCATAGCTCCAAAACTCCTTTTCGCATTTGCTGTTTTGCATTTTCTGTATTCATGGTGCAAAGATATGGTTATTAAAAGGTATTATGCAACACAAGGTACTGTGCTTTAGTAGATTTTTTTCGCCATTTCGTCGAGAGTTGGGAAAATTATTCGGTTTTGAGGTGGATTCAGTAACAATTTTCTCAAAAATTTCTCCTTACAACATCATAATTTTGGGATTCTAAAAACGTCAAACAGCATAATGCCCAATTTCAATAAAAATTTCACCCAAACCCTCGCATCACTCAATGCACAACAACGTGCGGCAGTGGAACACACGGACGGCCCGACCCTCGTTATCGCAGGACCAGGGACGGGCAAAACGCATATCCTCGCGGCACGAATCGGGCAAATACTGACGATTACCGATACGCAACCCTATAATATATTGTGTCTGACTTTTACGGATGCTGGTGTACAGGCGATGCGGGAACGCCTCATGTCACTTATTGGACCCGCCGCGCATAAGGTACATATCAGCACTTTTCACTCATTTTGCAATCGCGTCATTCAAGACAACCTCGATTTGTTTGGGCGACAAGAGTTGACGCAGTTGGACGAATTGGAACGCCGACAAATGATTCGTCAATTACTCGATGAGTTACCGCATGAACATGCACTGAAACGGGGGCGTGGTTCAGACATTTATTTTTATGAAAAACACCTCGCTGACCTTTTCAAACTGATGAAAACCGAAGCATGGACCCCTCAGTATATCAGCCAAAAAATTGATGATTGGCTTGAATATTTGCCACAAAATCCTGATTTTCAATATAAAATCACTAAAAAGGGGTTGTTTTCAAAAGGTGATTTGAAAACAGAAGCCGTTGCTGATGAAGTTGACAAAATGGAAAAACTCAAAGCGGCGACGCAATTGTATTACCGTTTTGAAGCTCTGAAAGCGGTGGCAAATCGCTACGATTTTGACGATATGGTGTTGTGGGTGATTGATGCGTTCGACCGTTTTCCTTTTTTACTGAGGGGGTATCAAGAGCAATTTTTGTACTTTTTGGTAGATGAATTTCAAGATACAAATGGCTCGCAAAACCGCATTTTGAGCCAACTCATCGGTTTTTGGGAGCAACCCAACATTTTTATTGTGGGAGACGACGACCAAGCGATTTATGAATTTCAAGGAGCAAGACTTAAAAGTTTGGTTGATTTTTATGAGACTTATAAAAAAGATGTCAAAGTGGTTGTCTTGAAAGACAATTACCGCTCTTCGCAAAATATTCTCGATGCGGCACGTAATATCATTGAAAACAATACATTACGCATTTTGAATAATATTCAAGGTTTAAATTTAGAAAAAAAACTAACTGCAAAAGGCATTGTTGCTGAATCTAAAATTCAACCTCAAATCATTGAATATCCAAACCGTACCCAAGAAGTCATAGACATTATTCAACAAATCGAAGCCTTGCCTACTAACCCCCTCAGTACAACAGCAATAATTTATGCACGGCATCGTCAAATTGAACCATTTATTGACCTTTTTGATAAACGAGGTGTGCCTTATACCGTCCGTCGTGCCTTGAATGTTTTGGACGATGCTTTAATTCAAAATTTAAGACTTTTACTCACATATATTGCTTTAGAAAATCAAAAACCGTTTAGTGGTGAGCATTTGTTGTTCAAAATTTTAAACATTCGTTTTCTAAGCATTTTGCAACACGATGTTTTAAAACTAACGACTTATTTGGCTAAGAAAAATCCTGAAATGACTGAGGGGCAGACTGAAAATCTACTTGAAGAAATTAAAGGTGTAAAATTGACGTGGCGAGAAACAATTGCTCAATTGCCCCGCATCAAGTTGTTAGATAAAAATAAAATCACCACTTTTTCAACACATCTCGAATCGTGGATTGCGGCGGGGAGCAACGACCCTTTACCCGTTTTGGTAGAACATATTTTGAAT
>JAYTUR010000042.1:0-3041 GCA_043744475.1 Saprospiraceae bacterium
ATCGGATTACCTACGATACCTAAGCCGCCGACATCATCACCAAAAGCAAGGCTAAAACCTACGACATACCACAACAAGCTAACAACGCCTAATGCGATGAAACTTTGTAACATAGTGGAGATAATATTGCGTCCTGAAACCATGCCGCCATAAAAGAAGGCTAAACCTGGTGTCATTAAAAGGACTAAGCTGGAGGCAACGAGCATCCAAGCGATGTTTCCTGTCATAACGCCGTCAAAAGGTGTTGAAGCGACGGGGTTAGACGCAGGAAAAACTGCTGCAACGCAGCAAATGATTAAAAGAGCGGCGAATGACAGTAATGCCATTCCTCTGTTGTTCAACAATGCTTTCATGAGTGAATCTTTTTTAAAATGTTTAAAAATTAATTGGCTTTAAGTTTTAAGAAAAACTGCTTGAAAATTAATTTAGAAAGAAGTTGTCCTGTTTCTAAAATTGGTAATGCAAAGGTAGAAAGATACAAGACGGTCACAAAGTCATCTTAGTACCTCGAAAGACTTCAAAATTTAATACAAGCGTTTTCAAATTGTGCTTCATATTAATTTTGAAATTGAAATTAAATTGAAATTAAATTCCGATACAGGTTAAATAGATATTTTGCTTTTTAAACTAAGTCGAGTATTAGGCTTGATTTTATGCTGAAAAACCTTTAAACATTAGGAGATGAGATTAATTTATTATCGTTTTTTTGAAAATTTTTGAGGTCGGAGTACTGAGGGGCTACGTATAAGTGTTTTAGTTACAAAAAAGCATTAACAAATATTTGCATTTCATTAACACATTAAAACTATTTTCTTTTGCGACGGGTTGTACCTTTGCATGAGCAATAAAAAAAGACGAACGAAAGCGATTTGTCTTTGAACTGACGCAAGTGAGTTCCCAAAATTCGGCATTTCTTCATAGAATTTGCAATAAAGGTTTAAAAGCGTATTTGCTGCCGGATACTGAGGGGGTGATAATCAAAGCTCGATGTGCATGTGAACAATGATTTTTTTCCAAAAACCTGAAAAAATTTCACGTGTACGCGAGGGTGGTAAAACCCTCAGTACATCGGTTGTCAAACCAAAAACCGATTCAACTATTTATTCAACCTTATTTTCATGGAAAGCCTCCAATCACAATTCATTGCGATTGGAGGCTTCTTTCGTATGGTTGATTCTTAGAAAACTGTTTTAATACTTAGTGCCTAAAATATGTGCCGTATGATGTCGTCCATGCCACGAGTACATGCTCGCCAAAGCACCTAAACTAACGGATTGCGCCAAACCAGGATGATAAAAGGTGCGATTAAAATCAGCCATCGTCATACCCCTCAGTATTTGAACAAACCGGAGGTGCAACTTTTCGATAAGAACGAGGGAAATTTCTATGTCCATTTTCGTATCAGGCAATTCAGCCCACAATTGTTCTTCGTAGGGTTTAACCGTTGGATTGTCTTCCGTCAAAGCCAATTTTAAGCGAATCAATGCATTGATATGACTGTCTGCAACATGGTGAACGACTTGTCGAGCCGTCCAACCGCCTGGACGATAGGTCGTTTCCAACTGTTCGGGCAGCAAATTTTGAACCGCATCGCGTAATTGTTTGGGCAGTTTTTCGATGTCCGTTATCCAACTTTGTATTTCTTCATGGTTGAAAGAAGCAGGATTAGGCATTTTACCTATCGGGTAACGCAATTTTTCGAGTGAATCCATTTTTATATATTTTTTGCTGCGAAAGTAGAGATTAGAGATAAAAAGCAAAGGAAAACTTTAAAAAAATTCTGTATTTTTAAAAAAATAACGAGTGACAACCGTTGGCACTTCTCTTTTTTTTAACTTTGCGCCGCATGACAAGAATACTTGGTATTGATTACGGAACAAAACGCACGGGCATAGCAGTGACTGACCCCTTGCAAATCATCGCAAGCCCGCTAGAAACGGTGGCAACAGCAACGGTACTTGATTATTTAAAGACCTATTTATCAACAGAAGAAGTCGAAAAAATAATAGTCGGTGAGCCTAAAAAGCACGATGGTTCTGACGCTGAAATAATGCCTAAGATTCGGCAATTGGTTGTGGACATCAACAAACTTTTTCCTGACATTTCTGTTGAAATGCAAGACGAAGAATACACTAGTCTTCAAGCAAAACGCATCATTTTACAAGCAGGAATCCCCAAAATGAAGCGGCGAGACAAGTCTTTGGTGGACAAAATTAGCGCATCCCTTATCCTTAAAGAATGGATGGAAGCCAATGGAAAATGGGATAGAACCTACTGATTTCGTTACTGGTTATTGGTGAATTGGTTATTAGTATAACGAGTAACGAATTCACCAATAACAAATAACAATTAACAAATAACGAGTTACGAATAATGTTATTACCAATTTATGCTTACGGGCAACCTGTATTGAAAAAAGTGGCAGAAGATATTTCGCCCGAGTACCCAAATTTATCTAAGTTGATTGAAAATATGTGGGAAACCATGTATGAAGCGCATGGTGTTGGTCTGGCTGCGCCGCAAATCGGTCACTCGATTCGCTTGTTTACAATTGACACCGAACAGATTGAAAAAGACGAAGAACCGCAACATCTAGGGTTCAAAAAAGTCTTTATTAATGCGCAAAAAATCGAAGAATTAGGCGACAAATGGAGCTACGAAGAAGGTTGTTTGAGTATCCCAAATATTCGGGGTGAAGTCTTGCGCAAGCCTTTTTTGACCATCCGTTACCTCGATGAGAACTTTGTTGAGCATACAGAAACCTTCGACGGCGTAAACGCACGTGTCATTCAACATGAGTATGACCACATTGATGGTATTCTTTTTACCGATCATTTGTCGCCTGTTAAACGGACTTTGATTCGGAATAAATTAGAGAATATCCGTCGTGGAAAAGTCACCGCTGAGTATAAAATGAGGTTTGTTGTGAAGTAATTTTAGCTCAATTGATAGGGTGATTCTGAAATCACCCTATCAATCAGGGTGTATAACAAATTCGCACTAAACTATTACGGGCTGTTTTTCGCTGCGCTCAAAATGCG
>JAYTUR010000043.1:0-11929 GCA_043744475.1 Saprospiraceae bacterium
ATCAACTACTTTGAAAATATCGTTATTGTGTTCAAAACAAACACCTTTTTTAATGTCGGTCGTAGAAGCCATTTATGATTGATTTTTATTACTGAAAAAATGTCTAAGTTTGTCTTCGTTATGAAGTAATACGCTTCAAAAAGCGGCGCAAAGATATATAGATTTGACAATTTTAAGCCGTTACTTTCAAAAAACTATCTGTCAAAACATTAATTGCTGTTGATTTTTTAACAAAAGCCTCTATACTGAGGGGGGTAAAAACGAAAAGTACATGAGTTTCATCAGTTCAAAAATACATGCTTACCGTACGAAAGTAGATGATATTGTCAGAGATTTACACATCTTAACCCAGGACATCGGGCACGAAGAGCTTGCCAAAACGGTCAATGACCTACGCGCACGTATTTATGAGCCTTTCCTTTTTGTCATCGTCGGAGAGGTCAAAGCAGGGAAAAGCAGCTTTATCAATGCTTTATTGCAAACAGGTCGTGAAATCTGTAAAGTTGCGCCTCAACCGATGACTGATACCATTCAACAAGTCAGTTATGGTGAAACGGAGGAAACGATTGTTATAAATCCCTATTTGAAAAAAATATTTCAACCTGTCGAAATCCTAAGAGAAATTGCCATTGTTGACACACCTGGTACCAATGCCATTGTGGCACATCATCAGGAAATTACTGAGGGGTTCGTGCCTGCGGCGGATTTGATTGTTTTTGTTTTTGAAGCCAAAAACCCTTATCGGCAGTCTGCTTGGGAATTTTTTGATTTTATCCACACCGATTGGCGGCGCAAAGTCATTTTTATCATGCAACAAAAAGACTTGATGAACGAAGCCGATTTAGCCGTCAATACTGAGGGGGTCAAAGCGGAAGCCCGAAAACGCGGTTTGTTAGATCCTGTCGTTTTTTCTGTATCGGCAAAAGATGAACAAGAAGACCGTTTCGACATCAGTGGTTTCAGTACGGTACGCGATTTTATTCGGGCGCACGTCACTGGCGGCAAAGCACCTGCAATGAAATTAGCGAATAATTTAGATACCTGCAACAATATCAACGAGCGTATTTTCAATGGTTTGACAACCCGTAAAGAGCAGTTTGCTGCGGATATGGATTTTAGAAAAGACATACGGCAAACACTTGACAATCAAGAAGTTAAATCGAATAGCTATGTGAATATGTTGATTGAAAACTTATTGGCGGGCTACGATAAAACGACGACAAAAACAGAACAGGAATTAAGCGAGGAGTTGTCTTTCGTCACACTCATTAAACGTTCCGTTATGGGTATTTTTGGTTCTTCCGACTCCATAAAGGTGCGATTAGATAATTTAAAAAGCGATTTAGAAACGAATCTGAATGCAGAATTAAGGGATAAACTGCAATCCGGTGTGGGCGATGTAGCCGATTCCATTCAGCAAATGGCGAAACTCATTGACTTGAAAATCAAGACATCGAAGACCATTTTGAAGGACAATCATGAAATTTTTAGCGATATTGCCGATAGACGTGCTAATGTATTACGTGATTTGCAAGAGACTTTTTCAAAATTCATGAACCGTTCCGAAAATTTTACGGACGAATCATTATTCAAAAACAAAGACTCGATTGCACCCAATATTGCCGCAGGTAGTGGTATTGCCATCGTCGGTATCATACTCGCAGCCGTGACAAAAGGCGCTGTTTTAGATGTAACAGGCGGCATTTTGACCACCTTAGGTTTGGTTTTTGCAGGTGCAACAGCCGTTTTCAAGCGCGGTCAAATATTGGAAGCATTCAGAAAAGAAATTGCAAAAGGGCGTATGCAATTAGAAGAAGAAGTGACGGAACGTTTACAGGCATATATCCGCAGCATCAAACATAAAATTGACCTTAATTTTTCTGAATTTGACAATTTGCTTGATACTGAGAATAAGCAAATAGCCGACCTCGAAGGACGGCATAAGGACATCAAAAACCGTGTGTTAATATTGCAACAAGAATTGACGAACTAAGGCGTTAGGTATCCTAAAAATTACTGTTAGCTGACAATTTTTATGGTCAGAGTACTTAGGGGCATCGTGTCCGATAAATAAAAAGTAACGCATACGTGTTTTAAAAATTTGAGCTTAAAAGTCAAAAGGCTAACCTATTGCAGGGCAATCAGTTAGCCTTTTTAGTTGGTGTGTTTGCGTTTTTGAGATTAGAAGTAGTTGAAAGCAATACCCAATAAAACAATTATTGCTAAAATAGCCATAATTGTAGAGATGCTGTTTTCGGAATTACCATTGTTGTTGGGATTCCTCTTTGAGTGCGCCGATTTAGATGCCATGTAAAGTGACGTATTTAAAATGTGAACAATGTAAGTTTAGTTTATCTTATGAAGCACGTCCAAACATGTGGGGAAATAAAAGA
This sequence comes from Saprospiraceae bacterium, assembly GCA_043744475.1. Taxonomy (GTDB): domain Bacteria; phylum Bacteroidota; class Bacteroidia; order Chitinophagales; family Saprospiraceae; genus JAAFJT01. The sequence goes on from JAYTUR010000043.1 coordinate 2,394, forward strand.
CCGACAAAGATATTACAAAAAAAAAGAAAGTATATTTATTTGCTATATTTTTTTTAGAACTTATAAAGTAAAATTAAACAAAATTCAATAGCGTAGTATATTTGATTGGCAATATTTTACGTTTAAAAGTAAATTATTAATTATAATAAAATCATATTGCTTGTTTTTGTAGTTTTGCAAAAAAATTAATTGCCTTACTTTTTCTTTACTGTATAAAATACTGAGGGGTATGATTTTTGCTACTTACAAAACGCTGTTATAATTATTGAAAAACAATAAAAAACTCAATATATGTTTACCGACCTTTTGAGAACTCTCTTTAGAGATAAACGTCAATATAAACTGTTTTTACTTCTAAGCCTCAGCACGATTTTTGACTGCCTCCTCGTTTTTTTTCGTTTGCATCATACTGCCTTCGATTGGCAGTTGATTCATAGTGTCAGCGACGTCAAGCAATATCGTGGCACTTATGGCACTTTTTTCTTTTTAGTATGGAATCTTTTTCTGGCATGGATACCTTACTGGTTTGCATTGGCATTGGATTTTTATACCCGTATCAGCCTCCGCCCCTCTTGGGTCAGTTTGGTTATCATATTCACACTTTGGTTGCTTTTTTTCCCAAATGCGCCTTATATTGTAACCGATTTACTCCACTTGGAGTATCGTCAGGGTGTGCCCCATTGGTATGATGTGATGATGTTTATATCTTTTGCTTGGACAGGGTTATTGTTGGGTTATTCCTCGCTTTTTGAAGTACAACGTTTTTTAGAAAGTCGTTTCAAGACTTCGGTAACATGGTCGGTTATGATTGGTGCTATTTGGCTCGGAGGATTCGGTGTTTTCATGGGTCGTTTTCAACGGTGGAATTCTTGGGACATCGTGACGCACCCCTTTAAGCTCATTCGTCAACAAATACATGTATTACTCAACCCATTTGAATATCTTAATACGCTCGGCGTTGCCATTGTTTTATCGGGTTTTATGCTCATTGGCTATTTAACGCTCAGTGTTTTACGCACACCCTCGGGAGCGGAAATTAGTTAATCGTTAAAGGACTTTCCTAATAACTAATAATAAAATGAACGAATTACGCATTACAACCGTACAAGCCGACTTGGTTTGGGAAAATAAAATCGAAAACCTTTCAAAATTCGACGGAATACTGAGGGGTATCAAATGCGGCGAAACCGATGTTATCGTCTTGCCCGAAATGTTTACAACAGGTTTTTCGATGAACCCAACGGCATACGCTGAAACAATGGAAGAGACCACCATCTTTTGGCTCAAAAAAAAGGCTTGGGAACTTGATGCTGCCATAACGGGCAGCTTCATTTGCCTTGAAAACGACAAGTATTACAATCGTTTGGTCTGGATGCAGCCCGATGGGACGTTTTCTAGCTACGACAAGCGGCATCGGTTTACATTGGCGGGTGAAGACAGGTATTATACTGAGGGGGTCGAAAGATTGGTCGTTGAGTGGCGCGGCTGGCGTATTTGCCCATTGATTTGCTATGATTTGCGGTTTCCTGTATGGGCAAGGAACGGTATGAATGGGGATACAGGACAAGCAGATTATGACATATTAATGTATGTTGCGAACTGGCCCATCGCCCGCAGCCACCATTGGCGTATCCTTTCGGAGGCACGTGCTATTGAAAACCAGGCTTATGTTGTTGCCGTCAATCGGGTGGGTAGTGATGCGAATGGCTATGAATATCGAGGCGATACCTCTGTTATTGATTTTGGTGGTGAAATTTTGTTTCGGCGCTCTTTTACTGAGGGGGTTGACACGACCATAGTTTCAAGGGAAAAATTAACGAATTACCGAAAAAAATTTGGCTTCCTTGCCGACCAAGACCGCTTTAAAATTAATTTGGGCGACAAATATGTTAAATTTCAATAAATAAATCATAATTATTTGATTATCAATACATTAAACCTAATTATTCGTTACTTTTTCACAAAAATCCAAAAAAGCCCCAAATTTACTTTTGGGAATAAGTGTTAAAAAGACAAATGAAGTTTGAAAAAAAGAACAAAAGGAATAGAAAATATCAATACGTTTTCTACCTTTGCTCACGGCAATAAAGATTGCTGATTCAGAGAAGTAATTTTTATTTGCTATTTATAGGAAGGACACAATTTAATTTTGGCGACTCTGACGCTTTCATTTTTAATAGCTAGACAGAAACATGGAATTTGCTAAAAATGATACGGATCGATGTCCGTACACACAAACGAAACGAATAAAACAAATTATCCTCCAAAGCTTTCTTACAATTCTGTCCCTTAACATTTATGCCGCTACAACGGCAACTATACAAGAGAACCAAACTACACACTACACAACAACTTTATTTCCCATTCCGATTAACAACACATCTATGTTCATGAATTTCGCAGCAAATGCTTCGACCGTCATGGCTGAGCGTGTATCTGCATCTGCTGAACGTCGTCAACACGTTGTTTGGTTCGCGGAATCGCATACGGGATGGGGACTTCAGTACAGTTTAGGCAGCTCATCGCTTGATGATGGCTTCGATTGTTCGGGATTTGTCCGCTATGTTTTAAATTATTTTGACGTTAAAGCGAGTCGCAGTTCAAATGAGCAATACAAGGATGGTACGCTCATCCCTGTCGCATTGGCTCGTGGTGGCGATTTGGTTTTCTTTGGCGAGAAAAAAGGTATCTCTCATGTTGCTATGGTGGTCTCGAACGACGATAAAGGTTTAGTCGTTGTACACAGCACCTGCTCAAGAGGCATTGTCAAAGAAAACATTACAGAATCGGCTTATTGGAAGCCGAAATTAAAAGACAAAGCCGTTAATATCATTGGTTTATAACCACTGAACAGCGGTCTTATTTTTCTACTTTATTGTTAAAACGAAAACCCAACTCATTCCTGGCAAAAGGCATTTCGATGCTTTTTGCCTTTTTTTTGCAAAATCTTAGCAAACACAAATTCCACCCATTACACGAATTAATTAACACTTAAAAAACAATGCATTACATTTTTAATTTAACGCATAGTCTTCGGTCGTTTAGCAACGGCAACATCACCATAGATAACCACAGGTTTACGAAATTTTAAAAAATTCGTAAATCTTAACATATTGAAAATCAGTGATTTACAATTTTCTTATGTAAAAGCCAAATAGCGAACATAGCCTTTTGATTTTCAATTGTTTAGAAAGCTATGTGTTTTATCTGGCTCGTATGTGTTAAATTAAAACTGTTGTTATTTACACGTTATTATGTCTGGTAAAAAAAATACTGAGGGGTGGTCAAATCCACCCCTCAGTATTTTTTTTTGTTTTAATATCTATTTCTAATTTTTCTTTCGCTCATCAGTTACGAACGACCGTAACGGGCAAGCAGATATTAGCGGGCAAGCGGCTGATAGAAATATTTTTAGCCGTTTCACAACCATTTGTATTGCGCACCCTTAAGGTATGGTTCCCTACGGACAAACCCATCAAAGTTGCTGGGCTTGGATATACGCCATAACTGCCTGCATCAATTCTCAATTGAGCTGTTGCAGGAATGGCATTCGTTAAACCCGAAATATGCACTTCTTCAGATGTTCCCGGACAAGCGGGCGATTTAGATAATGTAAAATCAGGATTGGGATTGACAGTTACAACCACTTTCATTGTATCTGAATTATAGCAATTAAACACGTCTTTGATGATGTAAAAACTGTCTAACGCTGAAACGGATACAGCTGTTGAATCCGTGACATTCGTCCAATCGCTGTGATAATATCTGAAATATCTTTGAGCCACAGAATCCTTGGTTTTAGCGGCAATATCTTTTACTAAATTAGTTAAATTGACATTTTGCGTTCCACATATAGTTATGGCTGTATCCAGCAATGTTGGTACAAAGCAAGGGTAAAACCCAAAATCATAGGTGTGATTGGTCGAACCCGCTGCGCCTGTCGTTAAGCTTATGACGGAAAAGTTACCTGCAATAGAACCATCGGAATCGTTGAGGTCGTTGCCATTGTTTGTTGTTGAGTTGGCAATAGTTAACCTCATGGTATCCAATATGGTTTGATTTGTATTGTTGATACGAATTTCATAAGCCATATTAGGCAGTAAAGTCGTATCTGCACCCGTACCTGTCCATGTAATACCTGCGACGTTTTTGTCTGAAAAATAGTACTCGCCGTTTGCATTTGTGGTTGTTGAAGCTATTTGAGTACCGCTTTTCCACAAAGAAACGGTAATATTACTGAGGGGTTCCTCGCAAGGGTCTTGCACGCCATCTCTATCTGAATCGCGCCAAACATAGTTACCAATTTGAATGGGTTGTGCTTGACAAAGGGTTATTAAATCCCCAATCCCTGTTGATTTGGAACTGCCACCGATAAAAACTTGATAAGCTGATGATGATACTTGATTACCCGTTGTCGAAGACAATTTTAGCGTACCACCTGTGAAATAAGCTAATGGATCTAATGCTGAGGTCACGACCTCTCCTTTTGAAACCAAGAGTGCTAAACCACCTTGAGCCGTTTCACTGTGGGCAGCATAAACCTCTCCTTTGTAAAACTCTGTTTCAGCGGGTGTTGTTGCACTCGTCGCCGTTGCGCCATAAATAAGTGATTCCATATTCCAAACGCCGTTTGCAAAATTAGCTTTTAATATATCCCCACCTGAAACTGCCAATTCCTGTAAGCCCGATGTTGCGAAATCAGGTGCATTGTTGCTATTAGAAAATTGATGACTCGTTCTATCTGTAAGTCCCAAAATCATTGTGCCGTCTCCATCTATTTCTATATCTGACAGAATGGGCGTTGGGTGGCATAGCCGGTAAATGCCCCCTGCGGTATAGGTCTGAAAATTCGTTGTGCTGAACACATCTTTCCAAGGATACCAGGCACGAGAAGAAACGGGCATACCTGTTATTCCACCATAAGTAGGCTCATTCCATGCTGAAGAACGTAGATAATTTAAACCGAAATTCAAAATAGGATTGGTATTGAAGGTTTTAGTTGTCAGGTTCATTTCATACACAAAGGCTTCCAAATTAGATGTTTTGGCATTAAGTGGTGTCGTTGAAGAAGCATCACAAATAGTTCCGACATATAATTTGCCTTTATAAACCTTTAGACCAAACGGTCTGCTGACACCACCCAAACACCCTGGATTTGGAATAGCGATACTGTCGAGTATGACTTTTGTAGCAATATCAATCATTATTATCTTTTTAGTAAAAAGATTGACCGTATAAAGCGTCGTTTGGTCGTCTGAAATATCTAAATCGCCAAGCCCCACTTCGCCTACTTTGCCAAAGGCTTCTAAATCGGTATTGGCTACACCTACGCCTATCAAACCTCGAGTGGCATTACTGCTAATCGTTCCAACGTTGGGTATGGTTACAAAGACAGAACCATTGCTCGTAGCAGAATCGGGGTTGGCAGCATAAATAGCCCCTAAACCACCCGTACCTAAACCAGAGTGTCGTTTAACAAAAGTAGCAACATAGATACGATTTGCTTTGTTACTATACGCTGCACCCCATGTTGAACCAATATTACTTTTAACTGAAACGACTTTTTTAGTCGTCATACTCGTTCCAAAGGCTGTATAATCCCATGATACCAAAGCATCGGATGGCGAATCTGTACCAATATCGCCATTGATATAACAAGGCGTAGCTAATTTGGGATTGGATTGACAATAATCAGCCGCATTATTTACGCCGAGACTGACGGCACAACTTGCCGCACTGATAAACTGTACATCTGTGCGTCCATTCGTACCGTTGAAAGTCGGTGTAAACGGAGGTGGTAAGTTTGAGAACTCAATGCGGTATTTATTCGTCGGGCTTGGTGCGGATGAGAGTGTCCCAAAAGTATATTGACCCAAATAATCTGTCGTCGTCGTCGCAACTAAAACATCATTACAATTATAGGCATTGACCGTTACACCGCCCACGCCAGTTGTTTCAATCGTTCCTTTAATACCATCGTTGTTGTAGTCCCGCCAAACAGTACCCCCTGTATTGCCTGTTTGACAAGGTGCTAAGACACAGTTTCCTGCAGGAGCTGTGACATTTTGATTGACAGAACACGTCACATAAGTAGCCGAAACCGTTAGATTAGCCCCGTCAGCAGGTACTGTAAAGTTTAAAACCGCAGGTTTGGTTGTTAAAGCAGATGGGTTTATCGTTTGAGATGCTGCGCCTGTCACACTGACCGTAATCAATTCAGTACCAATGACATCTATCCAATCTACAATCGCTTGTACTGTCGCTACTGATGTCCCGCCAGCTGTGTTCCCATTCGAATCATAGCAGCTTGACACGTTTGTCGTCAAGGTTGGTGTACAGTCATAAGGGAAAAAGCCAAAATCCAAGCTGTGAATGTTGACACCCGCAGCACCTGTCGTAAAAGATTTTACAACATTGCCACTTGACAATGCACCATCAGAGTCTCGGACGTTTGCATAGAGGTCGCTACCACCAGTATTAGCGGTTGTTAACAGGGATACACTGAGGGGGGTCTGAGATGTATAACTCAGAATCCGAATTTCATAACTTGTATAAGGTAATAGCTGACTGACATTATAAGTCCAACCAATGGTCGAGCCTGTTGTGGCACTTGAAAACCCAAATTTGCCACCATTCGCCGTTGTTGTCGAAGCTATTTCAACACCGTTTTTGAAGAGTTTGACTGTTACACCGTCAATACCCGCTTCGTTGGGGTCTTGTCTGCCGTTTTTATTCGTATCATTCCAAACCAAATTACCTACTTCAATAGGAGCTGCATCGCAAATCGCCTCCATCATACCTAAACCATTTGACTTGCCATAAGTACCACCCGATGATATAGAATTATATATCTCATAGCGCATAGAGTCCGCAGTATAGCCATTGCTAACAGCATGACGAACAACGCCGCCCGTAAAAACACTGAGCGGGTCCATCTGGTTGGCAATAAGTTCATCTCTTTGTGCATGATACAACAAACCCCCTTGCATTGTCTCTTCGTGAGTCGTAAGATACTTTTCGCCTGCAAAAAACTCACCACCTCCAGGGCCTTGACTATTACCTACGCCGCTACCTACCGGGCCTCCTGTAAACTGACCATTGCTCTCCATCGTAAAACCACCCGTACCATTTGCCTTTAAATAAAGAATATCTCCGCCTATATAGCCATTGTAAAGCGTTGCACCACCCGTCGTTGAGATTTGATTGTACCCCGTTTGATGCCCCGTTCTATCCGAAAAACCCAAAATCATATTCCCCCGTTTGTCAAACTGAATGTCTGTCAAAATAGGTTGTGGGCGCATTTTGCGAGTGGCTGTTGGTGTACCCGCAGTGCCTTGATCGTATAGATCCGTGAAATTATTTGCCCATGTTTCCCATTGGCTCGTGGAAAAAGTAGTATGCACTCTACCTTTTGGGTAGTTCAATGGAAAAGAAACAACAGGCGAAGCATCCCAAGTATTCGTGGAAGGGTCAAAACGATAAATATAAGCTAATAAATTGCTTTGGTTACCAGATGATTCCCCTGAACAAATGACCCCAACATAAATTTTGCCTTCATAAAACTCAATTGCCCATGGTCGTGAAATACCATTTGTACACCCTGGGTTGGGTATATTGTATGATGCAAAATCGGCACTTGTTACCGAAACAGCAGATTTGATAGGGTTGCCTATATTGAAAGAAAAAATTGTTTTATTATAAAGATTAACCCCCCAAAGCACTTGCCCATTGTCACTTAAATCAATGCTGCCGATACCTACTTTACCCATATTAGAAAAACCCAACAAGTCTGTACTTGTAGCCGTTGCTGAAGCAGGCAATGTACGACCCGCAATTACAGAACTACCGACATTAATGCCGTAGTTTTCTATATTTATATAAGGTGTAATAGAACCCGCACCGCCGCTAAAGTCACCAATGAATAAGCCGCCTAAGCCTAAAGAATGAATACCCGAATGCCGTTTAAGCATGGTCGAAAGTATCACCTTTTTGGTCTCTTTTTGATAAGTGCTACCCCAAACGGCTCCAATCTCACTCGCAGCAGCCACCACTGTAGGTTTAGGAGTTGTACCCGTTCTACTGATAGGAAAACTGACTAAGGCATCTAAAGCACCTCCTGTCCCTCCACCTTGAGGGTCACCCGCAACATAACAAGGGACAACAACATCAGGGTTCACCTGGCAATAAGATACAGGATAATGAACGGCTAAATCCGCTGTAGTTGTGGTGGATGTAAAGACTTGAAGGTTTGTGTTACCAACCCCACCATTTGCACTATACAAATAGCTCGTCACGCGATACTCTAAACGAATAGGTAAGGTCAATCCACTAAAAGTGAAGTTATTACCAAAACCATCTAGTGTAGATGCTGTTGTGACTTGAGTGACCGAATCGCCATTTGTATTGAAAGCGACAATCCGAATATTTGATTCAGGCAGCTCGCCTGCGTCATAAACACCGTTCGCATTTAAATCGCGAAAAACTTTACCACTTAATTGAGCCTCTAATACTGAGGGGGTCGAAAAGACACCTAAAAAAATGAGTATCGTGTAGAAATTGGCAAAACCAAATCGTTTGAGTAGTTTCTGCATTATCGGTAGTATATTAAAAAATTTCTAAATAAGCTTTTATATTTCTATGCTCCTATATGTAACTTCTTAATATTTACAAAATATATGCCGAAAAAAATAATTTATATAAAAGTTACAGATGAAGGTATTATTACAGCTTTAACAATGTAATTTTATGAAAATATAGGACAAAACAGTAGAATTGAGCCATTCATAAGCGAATTAGGAACTTCGTAAAAAACGAAAGCGCATACTCCCAGTTTCATTAGAATAAGCCTTAAAGTAAAAAAGGTAAAACTGTATATCATCATTTTTTAATGATATACAATTTTACCTTTTTTACTTTAAACACAATAAAAATAATGTATATTTATAAAACAACTAATAGTTTTCAAACGGTATGCTAAAAATCTGTTTTTAGGATAAATAGGCTAAATGAGTTTTTGTGTTAAAGGGCAGCGGAGGCTTCCTTTTTTTTCTTTAAAACTTTACTATTCTGTACAAATGACATTTATAATGTGGTTAATAATAAAGCGCTTAACCTTTATTTTCTAATTATAATACAATGTTACACATTTCTCACCTTTCCATGTAGCACGACCGTATCGGAGACCTGTGACACGACATTAACCGCTATAATAAATAACATTATTTATTATCAATACCTGTAAAGGGTTTAAAAATTGTAATTTATACATGAATTTGCCTTATATTAAAAGTAGAAAAAACAGGCATTTGTTACAGCATTTCGTTAGGGTTTATTTTGATTTTTTGACGGCTTTTCAACATTTTTGGCGGTCAATTTTCTAAAAAAACAACTACAATACCAAAATTTGTTAATCTTTAATGGATAAGCGATGAACGCCGTTCTCATATTTGTCATGTAAAAGCGTCACAAGCTTTTGATATGCTATCTCATCGTTTAAGTAATCAATACCTTCAACGTCAATAATCAAAATAGGCAAT
>JAYTUR010000044.1:0-3038 GCA_043744475.1 Saprospiraceae bacterium
GCTAAAATTGAACAGATTGCTTCGTTCCTCGCAATGACGATTCTGTTTGAAAAAAAGCTTCCCAAAAGTCCATTTATACTGAGGGGGTGGATATTGTTAAAACTAATTAATTTAAAAGTCAAACATGGAAAAAATCAAAGTCGGCGTTGTCGGAACAGGGTTCATTGGACCTGCACATATCGAGGCATTGCGCCGTTTACCAAATGTAGAAGTTGCCGCTTTGTGCGAAGTCACAACTGAATTAGCAAAAGAAAAAGCAGCCCAATTAGGCATATCAAGAGCTTATACTTTCGACGATTTGTTGAAACAAGACGATATTCAGTCAGTGCATATTTGTACGCCTAATTTTTTGCATTTTGCACAATCAAAAGCAGCGTTATTGGCAGGCAAACACGTGATTTGCGAAAAACCTTTGGCAAAAGACTTGCACGAAGCAGAGGAATTGGTCGCTTTGGCAGCACAAACGGGTTTGGTGAATGCGGTGCATTTCAATTTGCGCTATTATCCATTGGTACGTCAGATGAAAACCATGAGTGAGAAAGGTGATTTGGGCGATGTGTATTCCATCATCGGTTCTTATTTGCAAGATTGGTTGTTTTACGAAACAGATTATAACTGGCGTTTAGAGCCTGATAAATCGGGTGCTTCAAGAGCGATTGCCGATATTGGTTCGCATTTGATGGACGTGATTGAGTACATTACAGGCTTGAAAACGGTGGAAGTGATGGCTGATTTTAACACCATCCACAAGACGCGTAAAAAGCCTTTGAAGGCAGTTGAGACGTATTCGGGTAAAATGCTCAGACCCGAAGACTACGCTGATGTGCCAATTACAACTGAAGACCACGCCAACGTCTTATTGCGTTTTGACAATGGGAACAGAGGTTCTGTTACCGTTTCACAAGTCTCTGCGGGACGTAAAAATCAATTAAAATTAGAGATTTCAGGGTCAAAAAAGACTTTTGCTTTCAATTCTGAATCACCCAATGAGATGTGGATTGGCAACCGCGACGGCTACAATCAGTCCTTAATGCGCGACCCGTCGTTGGCATATCCAGAAGCCAGTGCCTTGATGACGTTCCCGGGTGGACACAATGAAGGCTTTCCAGATACCTCAAAGCAAATGTTCAAAGAGGTTTATGCAGCGATTGCCGCAGGTAAACAACCTGAAAACCCAACCTATCCGACCTTTGCAGACGGCTATCGCGAGTTGTTGATTTGCGAACGTATTTTAGATAGTAATCGGCAACAAGGGTGGGTGAAAGTGTAGAAAAATAGACCACTGACTGGACGGATACGACTGATTTACACTGATTTTTTTTTAGAATAATCAAAAAAATCAATGTAAATCAGTAGTATCCGTCCAGTCAGTGGTCAAAAATTATTAATCATCAAAATATTATAGTTATGGCAAGAAAAATAAAAATGGGCATGGTTGGCGGTGGTGAAGGCGCATTTATAGGTGGCGTTCACCGCATCGCAGCTGCGTTAGATGGACAGATAGAACTCGTTTGCGGGGCATTTTCGAGTGATGCCGAACGGTCTCGAAGGTCAGGTGAAGCATTGTATATAGACCCTAAAAGGGTTTATCCCGATTTTGAAACGATGATAAAATCGGAAAAAGAGCTGCCCGCAGATAAGCGTATGGACTTTGTGAGTGTTGTTACACCCAATCACGTTCACTTTGCGCCGACTAAAATGGCATTGGAAAATGGTTTTCATGTGATATGCGATAAACCCCTCAGTTTCAACATGGAAGAAGCATTAGAATTAGAGCAAATTGTTGAAAAAACAGGGATGTTATTTGCTTTGACGCATAATTATACTGGCTATCCGATGGTGAAACAAGCGAAAGCGATGGTCAAAAATGGCGATATTGGGAAAATTCGCAAAGTGGTTGTTGAGTATCCACAAGGCTGGTTGGCGACAAAACGAGAAGATGAAGAGTCAAAACAAGCATCATGGCGAACAGACCCGTCAAAATCGGGGATTGCAGGGGCTTTAGGCGATATTGGAACACACGCCGAAAATCTTGCAGAGTATATCACCGGCTTGCAGATAAAAGAACTTTTTGCAGATATGTCTATCTTCGTAGAAGGTCGGCAGTTAGACGACGATGCCAATATTTTATTGCGATTTGACAATGGTGCGAAAGGCATTTTGCATTGTTCGCAAATATCAGTAGGCGAGGAAAACGGTTTGAATATTCGTATTTGGGGCGAAAAAGGAGCTTTGGAATGGCATCAGGAAAACCCTAACTCTTTAATAATCAAATGGATAGATAGACCTAAAGAAATACTGCGAACAGGACAAGGATTTTTATATCCACAAATGACACCGCCCGAAGTTGCCAATGCACATACCCGCATTCCAGGGGGGCATCCAGAAGGCTATTTGGAGGCTTTTGCAAATTTGTATCGCAATTTTGCCATGCACATTCAAGCACATTTAGATGGTAGAGCACAAGACCCGATGTATGACTACCCCTCAGTATCGGACGGTGTGCGTGGCATGAAGTTTATTTATAAAGTCGTCGAATCCAGCAAAAAACAGAAATGGATTGCCGTTGATTGAGAACAAAAAACGGCGAATCAAGACTTGAAACAAACAAAATGATGAATTTTTCGTAAAGTTTACATTTTAATTCGTCGTGTTTCCTAAAAATGGTGTAATTTTAGCGAGTCATTAAACTAGAATTTCTAACTATCGCTTAAAATTTACAATTATGTTGGATACGATGCGCATTCAGGAGCAATATGATATTGCACTGCAACAAGTACACAATTTGATGCACCAAGATTTCATGGTTTGCAACGACATTGACGAACGCGAACTTGTTTGCGAACTCGTCGAGTTGTACGAAAAAATTTATTACCCGATGGGTGATATGGATTGAAAATCAAGTTCATAGCATCTTTCACACAGCGTTCCAATATTCCAAAAAACCCCTCAGTATTTTGAGGGTTTTGGGATGTTGGAACGCTTTTTTTATTTCATAGAAAAAAGATTTGAATAAATTTGTTCCCGTAATGGTAACG
>JAYTUR010000045.1:0-3034 GCA_043744475.1 Saprospiraceae bacterium
GGGTAATTTCAAAGTTACAACACTTAATTATGACTACTAACTTTGACAACTTACCAATCACCTCCAGCACCGCCACCATCAAAACCACCACCACCAAAACCGCCAAATCCACCACCAGAATCAGAACCGCCGCCCCAGCCGCCGCCGCCACCAAAACCGCCGCCCCAAAATATACCGCCGCCCGTATTGCCATAAGTCCGACGACCAGAATTGTATTGAGCGAATTGACCACGCCTTTTGATAAATGAAATAATAATCAAGATAATGATAATAATAAAGATAAAAATCCAAAATCCAACATCACTATCTGAATTATTACCCTGTCCTTCGTTCACATATTCACCATTAGCAGCGCCTCGAATGACTTGAAATGCTTCATTAAAGCCATCATAAAACCGCTTTTCTTTAAAATTAGGTACTATTTTTTGATCTATAATGCGTTTACAAATAATATCGGGCAAAAATCCTTGAACACCGCCACCTGTCGCAATAAATATCTTGCGTTTAGGCGCAAGACCGACGATAATGACCACGCCGTTGTTCTTTTGAGCTGTACCAACACCCCATTTTTTACCAATTTCTATAGCCCAATCGAAAATATCGTAATCACCTAAATCTGCAATAGTCACAACAGCAACCTGCGTTGAAGTTGAGTCATTGTAGGCAACTAAGTCTTTTTCAAGACGCATTTGCTCGTCAACAGACATCAAATTAGCGAAATCATTGACCAACCGAGGCGGTGAAGGTCGGGCAGGTATCGGTGGCTGACCCCTCAGTATGGAACCACCAACAAGGGTAAAAAGAAGAAAAAAGGAAAGGATATATTTAATCACGGATTGAAACTGATTTGTATGATTTTTAAGATTTACACGTTTAAGAAACTTTAAAATTGCATCAAAAGTATGCGTAATTCATTGATTATCAATATTTACGAAATTTCAAAAATTTTGTAAATATATGTTAGATAAAATAAATTGTTTATGGAAATGACCAATGACATAATTAACCAATGACTATTTTACTTCCCATAAACAGGCTTATCGGGCAATTCATTTTTATCATCTGATTGATAAGGAAAATGCGCTTTCAAGGCTTCTCCAATATCCATTGCTACTTGACAAACGCCATCAACTATTTTATCATCTGACAAAAAAGTCTTTAACGTTGCTGCTTCGGTTGTCCAAAAGCTAAAACCCATTTTTTTATGGATGCCTTCGTCTCCAAAAATGGCGAATTTGCGGTTTTCCATTGCGATATAAATCAACACGCCGTTGCGTTCTTTTGTCTTGTTCATTTTCAATTTCTTGAAAATCTCCAGCGTTCGCTTTTCGACACTATCGGGGCAAGTTGACTCAACATAGACACGTATTTCACCCGAACTCGCCTTTTCAGCCGTCCGAATTGCCGCCATAATGCGCTTTTCTTCTTCATTATTGAAGAATTTTTTCTTTTTTGTCCAAAACATTGCGTTAAGTATGAAATATGAAATATGAAGTATGAAGTATGAATGATTGGATGTGAAACATTTTGCTTTCATATTTCATCATTCATACTTCATATTTCAAAGTTATTGCTGTGGTTTAGTATCAAAAGCCCCCTTCAAACTCGGTGCTTTGTCTGCACCTTTGTCTGATTCAAACGCACCTTTTTCTTTGAAACCAAACATGCCCGCAAAAATATTGCTTGGAAACGTCCGAACACTGACGTTATAATCCTTAACCGAAGCATTGTATTCATTACGAGACACTTTAATACGATTTTCAGTACCTTCTAATTGCGCCCGTAATTCACTGAACGCAGCATTGGATTTCAAGTTCGGATACGACTCTGCAATACTCAAAAAACGACCCAAAGCGGTACTCAATTGACCCTGATTGGCTTGAAATTCTTGAATTTTCTCGGGAGTCAAATTCGACGCATCAACTTTCATTTGTGTCGCACTGGCACGCGCATTGATGACACCCTCCAAAACACTTTTCTCAAAATTAGCTTCCCCTTTAACGGCTTCCACAAGGTTAGGCACAAGGTCAGCACGACGTTGGTATTCACTCTGAACGTTACCCCATTTTTGTTTAACACCTTCATCGGTTTTCACCATACCGTTGAATTTACATCCGCCATAAAGGAATAAAACAACTGCCAAACCGATAAGCAACATAGTTGAGTTCTTCATAATACTTCTTAATTTTTTAGATTTTTTTAATAATTTTTAATCAAATTTTGAATTTATACTGAGGGGGTCATTCCGACTTCATTATCCAACAAATTTAGACAAAAACTTTGCAAAACTTACTTTTTGACCTAAAATGTGATAAATTCGTGAGTTCAGATGCCCAATTTTGTAAAAAATTTCACAATTCAAATTCGATACAATGAAGACATTTCCGTTCAAATTAGTTCTCATACTTTTGGTTGCAAGTGGCTTTTTATCCTTTTTCGTTGGTAGAAAAACGACGAATCAACCTTTACAATCGTCCAATAATTCATCAATTAAGAGTGAAAATCTATCAAATGGCGTAGCCGTTTTGGAGCTTTACACTTCCGAAGGTTGCTCAAGCTGCCCCCCTGCTGACGATATAATGAGGGGTGTTGTTGATAAAGAAAATGTCTTCGCCATGGCTTTCCATGTAACCTATTGGAATCGTTTGGGTTGGAAAGATTCGTTCAGTCAAAAAGCGTGTGATGAAAGACAATATGCGTATGCAACACGATTCTCAAAAGACGGTGTTTATACACCCCAACTCATCGTTAATGGCATAGAACAATTTGTCGGTTCACGTAAAGCACAAACGGATAATGCTATTAAAAAAGCATTAGCAACGCCGTCTAGCGCACAAATTGAATTGTCTAAAATAATGAAACATAATACTTTAGACATAAATTTTAAATTAATAGGTAATTTTAAAAATAGTGTTTTGAATTTCGCCCTTGTTGAATCCAATTTTTCAACAAAAGTCATGCGTGGTGAAAATGAAGGTAGAACTTTGAAACATGACAACGTTGTTCGTGACTTTCAGACTCTAAATGTTAAAAA
>JAYTUR010000046.1:0-3023 GCA_043744475.1 Saprospiraceae bacterium
CGGCGAAAGCACACCCCTAGCTTGGAAACTGAAAATTCCCATTGGACAAGTGCAAGCGGTGACCTATCGCGTTATTGCCAGAGCAGGTAATTTCAGCGATGGCGAAGAGAATACATTGCCGGTTTTGACCAATCGTATGCTTGTAACGGAAACGCTGCCATTGAGTGTTAGAGGTGGTGAAACGAAGAGATTTACATTGGAATCGTTGAAAAACAATACCTCTAAAACATTGACAAATAATAAGTTGACGCTTGAATTTACACAAAACCCTGCATGGTATGCTGTTCAAGCTTTGCCTTATTTGATGGAATATCCGTATGAATGTACTGAACAGATTTTCTCTCGTTATTATGCGAACAGTTTAGCGAGTTCTGTGGCTAATTCGTATCCAAAAATCAAAGCGGTTTTTGAGCGTTGGAAAAACATTGATACCAAGGCGTTATTGTCCAATTTGTCCAAAAATCAAGAGTTAAAATACGCTTTGTTGGAAGAAACGCCGTGGGTTTTGGCTGCGCAAAATGAAGAAGTTCAGAAGAAAAATGTTGGTTTGTTGTTCGACTTAAATCGTATGTCAAATGAAGCAACAACGGCAGTAAAAAAGATGCAAGAAAGGCAGTTGGACAACGGCGGTTTTGCATGGTTTCCGGGCGGTCGCGACAGTTGGTACATTACGCAATACATTACTGCGGGGTTCGGTCATTTGGACAAATTGGGCGTAAAATTGCTTGATAATGACTTAAAAACAAAAGAAATGGTGGCAAAAACGGTCAGATATTGCGATGAACGGGCTATTGAATATTATCATGATTTAGAAAAAGAAGCGGTAAAAGGGCATCTGAAAATGGAAGATGACAACCTATCGTCATTGGTCATTCACTATCTTTATACCCGTTCTTTTTTCCAAAATCAAAAGATTGAACAAGTAAAAATCTTTGAATATTTCTTAAATCAAGGAGAAAAATACGGTTTGAAAAAAAGCCAATATGAACAAGGTTTATTGGCTTTGGCTTTGATGCGTTACTCGAATGATGCGTTTGGAAAATTTGCAACACCCGCAAAAATCGTTGCATCGTTGAAAGAAAAAGCAATTCAAAACGATGAAATGGGCATGTATTGGAAACGCGCAAACGGTTTTTATTGGTACGAAATGCCAATCGAGACTCATGCTCTGATGATTGAATTGTTTAACGAAGTAAAAGACGACAAAGCGGTTGATAATTTGAAAGTTTGGTTGTTGAAAAACAAACAAACTAACGCCTGGAAAACCACAAAAGCGACTGCATCAGCCGTTTACGCATTGTTGAAAACAGGCGATAATTGGTTGTTGGAAGATGCTGATATAAATATTTCAGTAGGTGGCAAGGCTTTAGATGTCTCAAAAATGGACAAAGAAGCGGGTACTGGCTACTTCAAAACAGAATTTGACAAAGCCGATATTTCACCCAAAATGGCAAACGTTGAAGTTAACAATCCAAATAAAGTCGTCGCTTGGGGCGCTATGTATTGGCAATATTTTGAAAATTTGGATAAAATAAAAACCTTTGAAGCCACACCTTTGAAGATGAATAAACTCCTTTTCAAAGAAGAAAATGGTGATAAAGGCTTGATAATGAAGCCAATAGACGAAAAGACACCCCTCAGTACAGGCGACAAAATTAAGGTTAGAATTGAGCTGCGCGTTGACCGCGACATGGAATTTGTACATATGAAAGACATGCGGGCTTCGGGTTTAGAACCGACCAATGTGTTGAGTCAATACAAATGGCAAGGCGGTTTGGGCTACTATGAAAGTACCCGCGACGCAGCGACCAATTTCTTTTTTGATTATTTGCCGCGTGGCACATACATCTTTGAATATCCACTTGTGGTCACTCATAAAGGTGATATGTCAAATGGTGTGACGACGATACAATGTATGTATGCACCTGAATTTACGAGCCATTCGGAAGGTATTCGCTTGAAAGTGAAGTAATTTACACGTTTAGTAAACTTTAAAAGTTTACCAAACGTTTTGTCAAATATAAAAAATGCCTGCTTTTAAAAAGAGAAGCAGGCATTTTTTTATTAAGAATTATGCGAATAATATAAATTTTAAGATTATATAATGTTAGAAAATAAAACATTATACCTACATTAAAATTTTAATAAAAGCCATAGTCAAAGAGACACATTATTTATTTTTGCTTTTAGAATCTGATTTTACATTTTTTCATCTTCATATAAATCTCTATAATTCGTTATTTTGCACGTTAAATAAACAGCGTACATACACAATAATTATCAATTGAAAAAAATTTACATCTATTATGAACTCATTCAAAGCTCAAAAAAAAGAAAAATCTTTGACCAATAATTTTATCATTATTGCTATTTTATTCCAAATTGTATCTATTATCGGCTGCGGCTATTTGCTTTACTCATCGAGTGAAAAGTACAATAAACTGGTTGAAATAGACAGCAGCAATTTTGACACCTTTCAAAAATGGACTTTAACTTCAAATCAAAATTTTATAAGACTTTTTGAAGTCCTCGAAACCAATGACAATCGTCAGATTGACAGCCTATACGCTCATTGGCAAGGTGTAAATAAGGACATTGACAACTATATCAGTAAATTACGCACAAGTTCATCTCTCAATATTGTAGATGATACTTTTTTTCAAAAGATGATTACCCATCGCATGACTTATTTCAAAAATGTTGACTATTTTATTGAGATAAAGAAAACAGCATCGAATACTTCTGAACAATATTTTTTCAAGGATTTGAAGCCCAGTTTTATCACTTTTCAAGACAATCTTGGAGATTTTGTTCAGTATTATCAAGAGCATATCAACCAAAATAACAATGCTATTTTTCAATCATCAAGAAACTCAATGTGGGGAGTCCTGCTTGTTGGTTTTATGCCAGTAGTAGGACTGGTTACCCTTTTAGTTCTTTCGTTTCTTTACTTATTGTGGTTTGTAAAGAAGCTCGATTTTGTCAATCAATAGGGCTTTTCCTTAATTTTGAAGCAAAGACAA
>JAYTUR010000047.1:0-3021 GCA_043744475.1 Saprospiraceae bacterium
CTCTTTATACTTTATAGACTAAAGTCCCGGCAATCATATCGTGCAAGGCTTGTTTTTTGGCTGTAAAAGGCTGCATCAAGTAACCAATTAACATAATTAGCGCGGATAATATTCTTGCAAAATAGCGACCAAGGGCATTCAACATCGTGATGCGATTGCCGTCCAAATCTGTTACGACAATACCCATGGCTTGTTTGCCAAAAGTTGCTTGCTTTTCGCTGGACTCCAAATAAACAAAATAGCCGATTTGGACACCTAAGTTAATCAAATAAGCAATAGAATACGCAACAGGAATACCATTCTCAAACATGTCTGGGTCGGCTTTAAACATGCTGATACCAAAGATTGTATAAATAATCATTGAAAAGATGCCTAAAATAAGACCATCAATAAATATCGCAGCAAAGCGTCGCCAAAAACCGGCGTAACCAAAATACTGAGGGGTTTTGGTATCGAAATTAGAATCGAGAAATTGATTTTCCATTTTGTTAATTGATTTTAAGGAATGAATGATTGAACTGTTTTATAAAGTCTCAAATATAACAATGCTTTTTATATTGTTGCTTTTAGACGTTCTCTTTTTTTTCAAAAAATATTTCTGCCATCATACACCTTGTAGAGCCGCCGCCGTAAGTTTCTATTGTTTTAATATCAGCATAGAGTATTTCTGTATGTCTTTGAATGTGAACGATTTGTGCTGTATTCAGCGAATCATACGCCTGCTTCGACATCACAAGAAAAGTTTCGTCAAAATCGTTGCGGACTTGTAGCATATTACCCGCAAACAACAACATTTGTTCGAGTGATATTTCGATGATTTCTTTTTTTGTTAGTTCAAAATGTTTGATTAAGTTAATTTTTTCGGCTTCATCTCGTATGGTTTCCATACAAATAACAACAAACGTTTCGCCTAATGCCATCATCACATTGGTGTGATAAATGTCTTGTCTATTGCCGTCCACTGCATGGAAAGCAATTCGTTTGAAGTGCATAATATCGCACCATTCATCCAAAAGCTCTAAATTTGTACGCGGACTCAAACACGCGTAACAGATTTCATTGACGCGATCGAGTATCATCGAACCTGTGCCTTCGAGAAAGGTTCTTACTTCTTCATAATGCTCTAAATGCAAACGTTTTTTAACTATAAATTGCGATTCTATTAGTTTTATGACGTTATCAGCACGTTCTGACCGACGCGAAGGCGCATTCATGGGATACAAAACCATTGTTCCATCTCCATGACTTGTTATCCAATTATTGGGAAAGACCGCGTCGGATTTAACAGGTTCGGGCGTATCTTCGGCAACGACAACATGGATGGCACGACCCCTCAGTATGGCAACGAAATTATCAAATTCAGCAATCGCTTTTTGCTGAATTTGAGACACCGTCAACGAAGTATCATTGACTTGAAACGCATTATTGGCGGCTGTTTCTGTATTAAAACCAAAATTCGCAGGGCGCACCATGAGAATGGATGAGGTTGTTTGATGTTTTTCCATAAAAATTAATGATGAATGATGAATGAAAAAGCATTCATCATTAAATTAAAAGCCAAATAGTTTTTTCATTTTATCAAAAATAGCGGTGTTTTCATAGACACCTGTAAACTCTTGTGCGCCGGGACCGAAGGCGAAAACGGGAATCCATGAAGCGGTGTGGTAAATAGAACCCGCTTTATCGGGTTTCGTATCCGCAAAACCGCCGACGATTTTATTCATTTTTGAGCCTTTAACGAGTCCAAAGCCGCCCGTTTCGTGGTCGGCTGTGACAATGACTAAGGTGTTGCCATCACGACGTGCAAAATCGAGGACTTCACCAATCGTTTTATTGAAATCAAGCATTTCGTTGACGATATAATTGGTGTTCCCCGCATGTCCGCCCCAATCTATTTGTGACCCTTCAATCATCATAAAAAAGCCTTTATCTGAACGTTTTTCAAGGAAATTGCAGGCTAATTTAGCAGCTTTTGGCAAATAGTCACGTCCTTGTTCGACGGTCAAAGGTTGGATATCCGCTGTAAAATAAGCTAAGTTTTGTTTCATGGGCAGCTTGATGTTGCTCAATTCTTCTTTGTTCCAATCACTGACGTAGTAGCCTTTTTTCTTTAATTCATTGACCAGATTACGGTTGTCTGTTTCTCTTCTATCAAAGTATTTTTTGCCGCCACCGATGAATAAATCAATGTCCGTTTTCAAAAAATCTAAGGAGATAGGTTCAAAATCGGCTCTACTCTTTGCGTGAGCGATAAAAGAAGCGGGAGTCGCATGTTGAATATTACAAGTAACGACCAAACCCGTTGCCAAACCGCGCTTTTCAGCCATTTCTAAAATCGTTTCGCAAGGCATCGAATCTTTGTTAACACCAATCGCTGAATTATAGGTTTTACAACCACAACTAAACGCCGTTGCGCCCGCCGCCGAATCGGTAATAATCGTCGAATCTTCTGCTGGATAGTTGATGTGCAAACCTGTGTAAGGAAATTCAGTCAAGTGCGATTTGCCGCCATTCATATAATATCCTGCTGAAACTTGCGACAATCCCATGCCATCACCTATCATAAAAATGATGTTTTTAGGTCGTTGGGTTTGAGGGAATGTCGTTGTAGCATAACTTTTAGGTGCTTCAGAAGGCATTTTTACTGAGGGGGTCTTACAAGCCACGAGAAACATGAATAATAGAAAAGCTGAAGGTTTGATTCGTTGAAATTGAAACATTTGTTTAATTTTTAACATCATATATTTTAAAAACGATGAGAATTAGTAATGTAATTAAAATCAGAAATAAATGCCAAAAGTACAATTTTCAAATAAACTGCAAACAGCTATTCTAAGATTTAAAAAACAAATACTTTTTTTGGTAAAAAGCATTTTTAATTACTTAAAATTTGGTCATTCATAAAACACTCTCTACTTTGTTCCGAACTTTTTGTACTAAACGAAAAGCCTGTAAACGTAGTTGTGGATAAAAACAAGTTCTAAACAGCTTAGAAACTGTTTTAAAACCTAAACCAGACAA
>JAYTUR010000048.1:0-3013 GCA_043744475.1 Saprospiraceae bacterium
TTAAGAATAGAAACGGTTTCAATATCATTGATGTTAATCCGATTAATATCCACATCGGGCATCCCATCCACAACAATCAACGGACTACTGTTATTAGATGTGCCCAAACCACGTATTAATAAAGCCGCACCATTGCGCCCTGCCATACCCGACGATTGAATCGCCGACAAGCCCGGTGCCATACCACTTAAACCAGATGAAATATTGGGTAAAGCACGTCCAACCATTTGCTCATCCACATTGACCGTCGAAACAGAGCCAACCAAATTTACCTTTTTTTGGCTGCCATAACCCACCACAACGACTTCGCTCAATTCCTTTCCAGACACCAAAACAACGTCAATGACGGTGCGTCCATTGATAGCGATTGTCTTATTTTCATAGCCGACGAAACTGATAATCAAATTACCTTTCGTTTCAGCATCATCCAACTCCAATTTGTAATTGCCATCCAAGTCAGTCAAGGTGCCTTTCGTTGTACCTTCAAGCACAACGGAAGCACCGATAAGCGCTTCGCCTTTATCATCTACGACCCGACCTGTGATACCTATCAAAGGTACTGAGGGGGGTGTTACCTCTATCATTGAATGACGTGGTGATTCATCTTTGGTACTGTTTTGCTCTTTTTCAGATGTCAAAACAATCTGCTCATTGATGACCCGATAAGTAATTTTAACGGGCAAAAGCAACCTATCAAGTACAGCAGATAACTTCGTTCTTTCCGCATTGAGACTCACTTTGCCTTTAAGGTTGATGCGATTGCTGTACACAAAGGGGATTTGTGTCTGCTTTTCGATGCTTTTAATCGCTTCTTTTAAACTTACGTTCTCCACGTTCACCGTCACTTCTTTATTCAGAATGGCTTGTGCGGTCGTGGTATGGGCATAACTAAAACCAACGATTAAAAACAAAAAGATAAACTGAATTAAACTGATGCGCATGACTTTGTGCCAGTTTACGGATTGTGTAATTCTTAATTTTTCCATACTTTTGAGCGTCTAAGTTTTTAAAAATAAGAGCCTAATCTACTGTATAGTGACATATACAGTAGAGCCAATAAGGTTTGAACAACGGAATTTAGATAATACGGCAGGCGTGGTGACACACGTCTGCTTTTTTTGATTAGACAGGTGGTGGACTTTTCATAGTTTTCTTGTTGCTATTGAAATTAGTGAATAATAGTTCCCTACATTATTTTTACATACGATAAAATGCTTTTTTAGCCCCCCTCAGTATTTTGCCTCTAAACTTTCCAAAAGTTTTGGAAAGTTATGCTTTTACTCACAACCTTTACCTTTCAAAATCAAGGTATCACCCGATAAACTATACGTTGCATCTAAGGAGGCACACATCAATTCAAGAATAACAGGCAATGGTTTATGCGTAAAATCAGCCGTTAAAAGACATTTTGACAGGGCATTCTCTGACAATTGAATATGTATATTAAACTGCCGTTCCAACTGCCTTGTGACTTCACGAATAGGCGTATCTTCAAAAGTGATTGAAATCGGCTCGTATATCTCTTTCTTTATTTGCGGCACTACTTCAACCGATGTCAAATGATGGGTTGCCACATCAAACAAGGCTTTTTGCTGCGGTTTCAAAATAACTGTTTCAGCATTGGTTTTACCTTTATCGCTCACACTCCTCACGGCTACACTACCCGACACGACCGACACCTGAAAAATAGCT
Source organism: Saprospiraceae bacterium (assembly GCA_043744475.1). Taxonomy (GTDB): domain Bacteria; phylum Bacteroidota; class Bacteroidia; order Chitinophagales; family Saprospiraceae; genus JAAFJT01. The sequence continues at coordinate 1,693 of JAYTUR010000048.1, forward strand.
TGTTTCGGTAAGGCTCTGATATTAAATTTTGTCCCCAAAACCCGAACCTGCATTTTATCACTCTGAATTAAAAACGGACGCGATGAATCATGTGCCACATCAAAAAAACCTTCGCCAACAAAAGTTATTGGGCGACTTTTTGCACCAAACACCTTCGAATAAGTCAATTCCGCATTCGGATGCAAACAAACTTGTGTGCCGTCCGGCAACCGATACATCACTAATCGCGCTTCTTTATTCACAAATTTAACAGTCTCTGCTGTTTTTATAGGCTCGACATCATCAAATAAAGTTGCTGCAGATTGTGTTGATTGTGAACTCTGCCAAAAATACCAACCACTCGAAAAGAGCAATAAAAAAGAAGCGGCTAAACCTATCCACACTTTTCTTTTTTGCCAAAACAATCGTTTTTTAGGTGTCCATTCGTTTGGGTTATCAACCCCAATATTCAGTTTACTCCGAATATTTTTCAATGTATCTTCTTCCAATAACTGCCTTTCTAAATCAGAAAGCGTTGAAAGATAATCTTTCTCTCCTTTTTGTGCCGCATACCACGCCTCAACTCGAAGGGCTTCTTCCGCCGTACATTGACCAGAAACGTATTTCTGTAAGAGTTCAGGTGACATAGAAAAATTTGACATAATTTACTTTCGTTTCTGACAGTTACTGTGATATAAGCCATATAAATGTAGATAGCGCATGTGCAAATCCCATTGACCCATACAAGCCCTCTGCCTATATGTCAATTCTCAATTGCCCTAACCCTTAGTCGTCGTTGAGAAATTTTAAAAAATTAAGAAAAGAAAAAAATGACACTCCCGATTAACGCATTCATGTGTACATTCAAGAGCGAACGCAAGGAGCGTAAGGCTTTGGTAATATGCTGCTCTACTGTTTTTTGGGAAATATGAAGCGTTTCAGCAATTTCTTTTTGGCTCATACCATTTCGACTCATTTTGAAAACTTCGCCGCACTTTTCAGGCAGTTCTTGAAGGGCATTTTGGTAAGCCACTTGCAAATCTAAGTAATCCAACCATTCGTTTGTTTCATCTGTAATTGAACTTTGCGTTAAGACAATTTTATCAATATGCTGCTCATAAGTCAACTGTTTTTTGAATTGATTGATGATTAAATTGCGAATAGCGACAAAAAAGTACGACGCTAACGACACTTTCACCTCAATTTTATGCCTATTTTCCCAAAAGCCAACAAACAGTTCTTGAACGACTTCTTGTGCTAAAAAACGGTCGTGCAGCTTTTCGTAAGCATGATTATACAACTTGCTAAAATAGCGCGTATATAACATTTCAAACGCCTCTAC
>JAYTUR010000049.1:0-3009 GCA_043744475.1 Saprospiraceae bacterium
CACTTTCTTTCTTTTCCCTTGATATGATGGCTCAAAAGTCAGGTGATTTTTACGATGGTTCGTATGTTCATGACCTGCGCATCACTTTTGACAAAGCCAATTGGATGAATCTCCTTGATTCAAACCGTGTTAATGGTGACCAAATGGCATTAGCTAAAGTTCAGATTGACGGTAAAATATATGAAAATGTGGGTGTTAGTTATGCCAATAACTATACGCATCAAATAGGCAGCAAACGCAATCCATGGTTGCTCAAACTCAATTTGATAGATAAAAAACAGAATCATCAAGGCTATAAAACCATCGCTGTTTCCCAAGCCTTACGAGACCCGTCGCTCGTGCGCGAGGTGTTGGGTTACGAAATTGCGCGCCGTTATATACCCTCGCCACGTGCCAATTACGTCAATTTGACGGTCAATAGTGTAAATAAAGGCGTCTATGTCAATATTGAAGCGGTAGATGAGACTTTTATCCAAAAAAACTTTGCGGGTACTGAGGGGGGCATTTTACCCGCTTTTCGCTGTGTACCTGACACCAGAGCGACATCGGTTGATGATTGCGACCACACCAATTTTGGCGCACTGAAGCACGAAAACAATGCTAAATGTTACCTCCGCAACTTCGATATGATTTCAAAAGAAGGTTGGGACGACCTCATAGAATTGACACGTGTATTGGAACATGAGCCGCAAAATGTGGGAACTGTCTTGAATATTGACCGTACTTTATGGTATTTGGCGTTTAACAATGTTATTGTAAACCTAAACAGTTATACAGGTCAGCACAGTGGCAATTATTATTTGGTGCGTGATGCAACGAGGCAGTTCAATTTTGTACCAACAGAACTACACCTTTCTTTTGGTAGTTTCAAGAATACAAATGGCATGAGTGACCTCGATTTTGACGGTTTGGTAAACCTTGACCCTTTACTCCATGCTGATAATGCGTCAAGACCTGTCATTTCGTTGTTGTTGAAAAATCCAGATAATCGCAAAATTTACTTTGCCCACATACGTCAAATTTTGGCAGATTGGTTTGAGAACAATGCTTATCAAACAAAAGCAGTGGCTTTACAAGGATTGATTACGTCTTATTATACCGTTTCTCAAGAGAAACCTTATGAAATGGCAGATTTTCAACGGAGTCTTATGGAGACCGTAGGAAAAACGACTAAGATTCCAGGAATCGTTGAATTGATGGCAAAACGGGCTAAATTCTTAAAAAAATACCCCGATTTATTGAATATTCCACCACAAGTTTCTGCAATAAACTTTACCAACCGCCAAAAATTTACAACTAAATCAGTGGGTGATTTTCATGTCAAAGCCAAAGTGGATAACTTCCCACGTCGTGTGCGTTTGATGTATCGCCCTATGGGGTCAATGGACAATTTTATCGAACAACAAATGTTTGACGACGGTAAAAACCATGATGGCGAAGCAGGCGACAAGGTTTTTGGAACGGTCGTCAGTCCAGAAGGAAAGTTTACGGCTATTGAATTTTACATCATTGCTGAAAATGCAGGAGCGATTTCTTTTGAACCAACGAACTACATTAACGAACGCCGTACAATCAGTTTGGCGGAATTGAATAAATAACGTATGACGGATAGTGGAAAATGGATAGTGGATAATGTTGGGTTGTCTTTAACCGAACATTATCCACTATTCATTTTCCACTATTCATTTTTAAATTTATTTTATGACTTTTACTTTACAACACCTTGACCCTCAATCGAATGCGCGGGTGGGGTTGATTGAAACAGACCATGGCGTTATTGAAACGCCTATTTTTATGCCCGTCGGAACACTCGGAACGGTCAAAGGTTTACATACAAAAGAGATTGAAAACGATGTAAAAGCGCAGATTATATTAGGCAATACTTACCATTTGTACTTGCGTCCAGGCATGGAAATACTGAGGGGGGCAGGTGGATTGCACAAATTCAATGGTTGGACACGTCCAATTTTGACGGATTCAGGTGGTTATCAAGTTTATTCCTTAGCGCATCGGCGGAAGATAACGGAGGAAGGTGTGACATTTGCTTCGCATATTGACGGTTCAAAACATTTCTTTTCGCCTGAAAAATCTATTGAAATTCAATATGAAATCGGTGGCGACATCATCATGGCTTTTGATGAATGTCCTCCTTACCCTTGCACCTACGAATATGCTAAAAATTCGATGGATTTGACGCATCGGTGGCTCAAAAGGTGCATCACTTATTGCGACCAGACACCCCCTCAGTATGGATACAGTCAAGCGATGTTTCCCATCGTTCAAGGCTCTGTTTTTAAGGATTTACGGGTAAAATCGGCTGAATTTATCGCAGAGCAGAACCAACAAGGCAATGCTATTGGTGGCTTATCCGTTGGTGAACCCGCTGAAGATATGTATGCGATGACGGATTTGGTGTGTCAAATTCTGCCCAAAGACAAGCCGCGTTATCTTATGGGGGTGGGTACGCCTATCAATATTTTAGAGAATATCGCCCTTGGGATTGATATGTTCGATTGCGTTTTGCCTTCTCGAAACGCTCGTCATGGTTTGCTTTATACGGCAAATGGTTTGATGAATATGAAAAATCTGAAATGGGCAAACGACCATACACCGATTGACAATACTGAGGGGGCTGCTCCGACGAGTCGGTTTTATTCAAAAGCCTATTTGCGGCATCTGTTTCATGTCGGCGAATTATTGGCGGGGCAGATTGCAACATTGCACAATTTGGCATTTTTTCTTTGGCTTGTAGGTGAAGCACGGGTGCAAATTCAAAGCGGGACTTTTACTTCTTGGAAAAATGAGATGGTAAAGAAGTTAGGGCAACGGCTTTAACTTGCAGCACATTATTTTCGGAGTGATTCCAATCACTCCGAAAATAGTGACTTTATTTGATGAAATAATTTTATTTTAAAACCCTACATAAAATGGATTTACAGCCACTCCCTGTTTCTCGCTTCGCTCAAAAAGCGTACAAGAATAATATCTATCGGGTTGAGCCTATTTTCA
>JAYTUR010000050.1:0-11779 GCA_043744475.1 Saprospiraceae bacterium
CTCGAAGCGGATTGACCTTGATTGGTTTGTAAAGCCATTTTTGAAGCTGCGGAAAGCTCCGTTTTGCCACGTGTACTTTCTGCTTGATATTCCAAAGTCGTCCAAATCGTCGTGATATTGGTCAAAACAGCAATAGCTAAACCAGCCAATAATGACAATGCGGCTTTACCGAAAACCAAAGGCGTTTTTTCACGTATCGCATTTATGAGTTCTGAAATACCGAGAACGGCAACAATGAGGAACGTATAATAGGTAATTTGATAGTGATTGGCGTACATCTGCAAAGCCGTAAAAAGCGCAAAAAATGCTGCACCAATCAGGTATTTCCCTCGAAAAGCTAAAATTACACCTGCCAAAATTGCGGGTGCATACCCCAAAGCCACCATTTTAGTAGAGTGACCAGCGGCAATAATGTCCATATTGAATGTTGATAATCCAAAGACGATCGAGCCAATAAGAGAAATTCGCCAGTCTAATCGCATGACTGTCAGCAGAATATACATACACATCATCGCTAACAAAACTTCACCAAAAGGAGAAGTAATCGGTTGCCCACCCATCATAAGGCGAAAAACAGGAATCGTTAAATTACCTTTCGTTTCCAAGTGAATTTGAAACGTCGGCATACCACTGAAATAAGAATTTGTCCAAAGCGGTGCTTTACCCGTTTCTAATTTGGTTTTTTCCATTTCAGATTGCGAAGCAGCCGCTTGAATATTATCATGTTGATTGAGGACTTTTCCATCAAATAGATATGCAGAAAAGAACATAAGTGCTAACACAACCATAACAACAAATGAAATGCCGTGCGGAAGAAGTTTTTTTAATACTGAATTTTCCATTAATTAATGATTATTGCCCATTGAATATTTGACCCACGAATTGGTAGATTTTGCGAATTTACTAATCAATTCATCATAATTCGTTCATTTGTAAAATTTGTAAATTCGGGAGTCTTATAATTTTTCTAATTTCGCCCAAAAGTATCATTTTAAATCAAAATCTTATGTCCGCGACCGCTAAAATTCATTTTTCAGGTCTCAATTCTTTACGCTTCTTCGCTGCTTATTTCGTCATCTTGCATCACGGCGAAACGATTCGGGCGAAATTTGGTTTACCTAATTTTGAACACTATTCTTTTTTTAAAAATGGTTCTTTGGCAGTGTCATTTTTCTTCGTTTTGTCAGGTTTTTTGATAACGTTTTTATTGCTGTCAGAGATAAAAAAAACGGATAATATTAGTTTACCTAAATTTTATATGCGGCGCGTATTGCGCATTTTTCCATTGTATTACCTTTTGGTTTTCATAGGATTAATTGCCATTCCTGTCTTTTTAAACGTTATTCACTTTCCAAACACGCAGCCTTACGATACGGCAACAGGGGGTATTTCATTCTTGTTTTTCTTGAGCTTTGTGGTCAATGCCTTGTTTGGCAGTCACTTGTTAGAACCACTTTGGAGCATAGGGGTTGAGGAATATTTTTACTTGATTTGGGCACCGCTTTTCAAGTTTTTTAAAAACCATATCCTAAAGGTTATTGTCGGCGTTATTATCATAAAATCATTCATTATTTTGTTTTTTACGCTACAAAATGATAAAAACGAAACACTATTAATCATAGAAGACGTATTGTTATCCTTGAAATTTGAACTCATGGCAATCGGTGGTTTGGGTGCATACGCCGTTTTTAAAAATAGAAATCGAGTAGAAAATGCACTCATTTTCAAGCCTATTTTCCAAATTCTATTTTTAACAATCCTATTTTTAAGATTCTTTTTTCATGGCTATTGTGTTGAAAATCAATATCTTATTTATAAAATATTTTTCCTAACACCCATTTTAGGCACTTTTACTGAGGGGGTACTTTTTCTATGGCTCATCCTCAATGTTTCCGTAAATCCGAAGCCATTGTTCAAACTCAATAATGTTTTTTTAGAAAAATTGGGCGAAATCAGCTACGGCATATATATGTATCAAATGCTCGTTATTTTTGGGGTTGTATTGGTTTTTAAAAAATTAATGATGTCGCTGTCTCCTACCCTATCTTTCGTATTTTTTTATTTTGTGGTAACATTAGGCGTGATAAGCGTTTCATGGTTGTCAAAAAAGTATTTTGAGGATTGGTTTTTAAAGTTTAAATCGAAATTTAATTAATGAATCCTAAATTCTCCATCATAACAATCGTCTATAACGGTGAATCTGTTATCCAAGGAACGATGCAAAGCGTTGTAAACCAAACATTTACAGACTACGAATACATCATCATTGATGGCGCATCAAAGGACAGCACGGTTTCCCTGATTCAAGAATTTGCCCCCCAAACCCCCAAAGGGGGCTCGCCTATTTTCAAATGGATTTCTGAACCCGACAAGGGGCTGTACGATGCCATGAACAAAGGTTTGCGCCTTGCCACAGGTGATTTTTTACTCTTTCTGAATGCCGGCGATAGACTTTTTGAAGCCACCACGCTTGAAAAGATAGCAGCCAAAACCACACCCACAACCGATATTTTATACGGCGAAACGATGCTCGTTGACGAGACTCGACACCACATTGGCACACGTTCAGATATCACCGTTCAAAAATTACCTAAAGAATTGAGGTGGCAGAGTATGCGTTTGGGCATGGTCGTATGTCATCAGTCCTTTTTACCTGCTCGAAAAATTGCGCCCCCCTACATAGAAAATAATTTGGCAGCTGACATTGATTGGGTCATCAAATGCTTAAAAAGTGCTGAAATCGTAACGAATACGCATACCATTGTTTCAGAATATCTTATGGGTGGTATCTCTAAGAAACAACATCAACAGTCTTTGAGAGATAGATATGCGGTTTTGGAAACGCATTTTGGGGCGATTGGTAATTTTTTAAATCACATACTCATTACGTTTCGGGCAGCCATTTTTAAGTTTCAAAATATAGGGAAAGCGAAATATTAATCCGCTCAACTTTCCGAAAGTTTGAACTTTCGGAAAGTTTTGGATGCAATCACAACAAAATCTCCTCAATTTCTAACCACGAATTAACCCGTCTATGCCTCCCGTTATCCGCTAAAACATTATGCGTAGCGGTAAAAAGAAAGGTTTCGCCTTCAAAATAATCGAGGTTTTTGAAATGGTCATCAATCAAAATATCGGCTTTAACGATGGTTTTGAAACCACATAAGCAGATATGTTGCCAACCGATGAACGGAAAATGCTCTTCCATCCACATCATTTTATCGTATAAACTTTTAGGAAATTGTGTTGCTGCCGACACAATAAAAACCTCATATTGCACCATCAGCTTTTTTATAACACGTTGACTATCAGGCATGACGAGCAAGTTTCGAAAGTACCCCTCAGTATTGACCCACTTCATAACGTTTGGAAAGGCATCGCTTTCTATTTTCCCATTGATGGCATCGAATGATGGGCGGATACCTGTTTCAAGTTCTTGGGAATCGAGAAAAGCGGTTGTAATATCTGCAATAACATTGTCCATATCTATGGCTATTCGTTTCATTTTGCTTGTTTTTATAAAAACGGATTAAAATCCGTTCTACTGTATTTTTCCGTGAAAACGGAGGAGATGATTGTCTATTGTTTCATTAAAAATGCACAAAATTAGCGTTTTGGGCACGCGTTCTGTTGGGTCAAAAAGGATTTTAACAGGGTTATGCACATAACCATTATCGCCAAAAAGATTGATTTGTTTTTGTTTGGACGGCAATCGAAAGTGCAAAAGTTCCTCAGAAGTCAATGGCAATGGCACATCTTCGTAGCCTTCCTCTTCAAGGAAAGCCCGAATCATATCAAGGCTTGCTTGCAGTTTTGACCCTGCAAAACGGATTTGATACTGCCAACCATCGCTGATACCACCTTGATAAAGACTGCCTACTGTTGGAAATTCTTCTCGAATCATTATGCCTATTTACCTTGTTTTTAAGATGCAAAATTAGTATTTACAAACAAAAAAGAAGTATATTTCAACTTTTTGTTTTTTAATAAAAATAAATAACGCATTCTATACCCATTATTTTGTAAAAAAAATGAAATAAAAATAGATTGTTGTGAATTCAAAAAAGAAAAATTAGTTTTGTCGCTCATAAAACAACTTACTATGACCAGAACTTTATCATTGTTCATTTCTCTTCTCCATTTCGCAGTAATAATATCGGCACAAAAAATTGTCTTACAATTAGATGCGATGCCTACGAGTACCCCCTCAGTATCAAAAGCGGCACTGCGCTACAATAAAGATTTTGCGTACAGTTTGACGCTCGATGATTGTTCATCTGACCACTACAACGTTGCCAAACCATTATTTCAAGGAGGTGTCGTGCCAGGCAGTGGCTATACTTCACCTGGTTTGTTTTTTACTGACGGATGTGGCAATGACATCACTTTCAAGCTCGGAATTGCTTGGAATTCAACCAATTCTGGCGGATATGGCCCTTATGTTAATGATGTAACGTATATGTCTTGGTCGCAACTACAAGAAGTTTATAACTTGGGTTGGGACGTTTTGAACCATAGCTTTGCTCACCGAGCATGGGAAGACATTACAGGCAGCTACACTTATGCCAATCAAATTACGCAAAATAGTGACGCTATTCGCGATCATTTAGGTATCGAAATACCTTGTTTCGTTGTCCCTTCTGGCGACTATAATTATCAAGATGTGGCATTAGAATTGGGCTACAAAGCTGTTTTTGACCAAAATTTCCCGCAAAACAACGTGAGTTATACAGGTATTCAGGTTGATGATAACGCTAATATGACCAATCTAAAAGCCTATCGTGAAGATATATCAACACAAGTTGATAATCCAACAAAATTGACCAATATTGCAAATCAAAGTACAGCAGGTGTGCATTTTTGGTATAATGAGTTTGGGCATCACATTGACAATTTCAACACGGGTGCGCGTTTCAATTTCTATAAATTTAAAGATTACATGCTCAATATTGCCAATACTTATGGCAAAAATGGCAATGACAGAGTCTGGTTTGCACCTTTGCAAGAGGTCTATGAGTACGTGGTCAGTCGGCAAAATACCAGTTTTACGACTAATTTGACGAATGATAATGAATTCGAAATAACACTGAACTTAACTACTGTACCGACTTGGATGCGCCGCAAAACGTTGACGTTAATCGTTAACTCAACAGTCAATTTTTCAAATGTGACATTGCCACAAGGCATGACTGCTACTTGGCGCGGCACAAGTACGACGAAATTACTCAACCTTGATTTCACGAATTATTCACCGATTATACCAGTTGAATTAATCGCTTTTTCAGCAAATACTAAAGGCTCTACGGCTCAATTATATTGGGAAACAGCTTCTGAACGACGTTTTCAAGGATTTGAAATTGAACGCAGTTTAAACGGTGCAGACTATGTATCCATAGGTTTTGTGAAAGCCAAAGGTCAAGCATCAAAATATACCTTTGAAGACGTTAGTTTTCAAAAAACAAGTTATTATCGCTTGAAAACGGTGGATAATGACGGTCTGATTGATTATTCTAAAATTGTTTCGCTGCTTGTTCCTTCAAAATACACGGTCAAAATAACCCCCTCAGTATCAGCAGATTACGTTATTGTTGAAAACGATTTTGACGATAAAATACCTGCAACGATTGGCATTTTCAATCAATCTGGAAAACTAGTAATTGAAAAAACAGCAACCCAAACCAATACTATTTCTTTAGAGTCGTTACCTCAAGGTTTATATTTTGTTCGTATTAATCATGGACTTGACTTTTGGGTTAAGAAAGTGATGAAATTTTAGTCGTTCAACTTTCCGAAAGCTCAAACATTCAGAAAGTTGAGCATAAAACCGTCTTTTCAAAAACGCATTATGAAGAAATTCTTACTCAATTCAGTCCTATTTTTAGGATATTTCCACTTCGTTTATGCTCAAAAAGTAACGATTCAGTTCGATGCTGTGCCATCACCGACCCCCTCAGTATCAAAAGCCATTTTGAAGTATAATAAGGATATCGCATATAGTTTTACGCTTGATGATGCAACAGTTGATGCCTACACCTGCGCTTTACCCGTTTTCAAAGGTGGTTTGGTAAATGGAAATGGGCAAACGTATAATGGACTTTTCTATACCGATGGTTGTGGCAACGACATTCCTTTTCGAGGTGGGATTGCTTGGAATACGGTAAATTTAGCAGGTATTGACGTGCATACAGGCAATGTAGCAGGGCTATTGACTTGGAAACAACTGGATACATTGTATGATTTTGGTTGGGATGTGATGAATCATTCATACAGTCATCGTTCGCAGTGGAACGGCCCCATGTCGGGCAATGATTATATCAATGAAATTGAGCAAAATCGAGTAGCCGTCCAAAATAATACCCAAAAACGAATAGAAACGCCTCTTTTTGTAGTGCCATCAGGTGATACTTTTTATAATAATATTGCCTATCAGCAAGGGCTTCAACTTGTTTTTAATCAACCAGGGAATATTGTTGGTTTTGGAGGATTAGATGTAACCGCAGATTATGATTTCGACAAAAAAGTCGTGCATAGAATGTTATTGGAGGAGAGTTTAGGCATATCACCTACTTTTCTAGATAGAGCTGTGGCAAAAGCAACAGGTGGCATTAAAATTTGGTACAATGAGTTTACACACCGCGTTGATGATTTCAGTCCAACAGCAACTTTTGGATTTAAAGATTTTCAAAATCATTTAAAACGAGCAGCAGATACTTGGGGTAAAAATGGTAGCGATAAGATGTGGATGGCTCCGCTGCAAGAGGTTTACGAATATTTGATAATGCGCCGTTATGCCAATTTTACAACGAATCAAAATGGTTCAAAACTCGATTTGACTTTTGATTTATACAATATTCCCAAATGGTTGCGCCGTCGGACGCTTAGTTTGGTTGTTAACTCCACAATCAATTTTTCAAATGTGACTGTACCCTTCGGCGTGAAAGTGACTTTCAAAGGCACTGGTAATCAAAAACTTATCAACCTCGATTTTACAGAATTTAAAACGACAAATGTTTTTGATAAAACAACAGACCCCTCAGTATTAATCGTCTTCCCAAACCCTATTGACGATTTTTTAACAGTAGAATTACCAGAAACACCTAAACTCGAAGCCCAGCTGTTTGTTTATGATATAACTGGCAAAGTCGTTTTAATGAACAAATCAAAGGAAAAAACTATCTTATTGAATACGTCTATACTGAGGGGGGGGTATTACTTCCTATTCGTCCAAGATGGGCATACATTTTATCGCAGTTCGTTTGTCAAATAAAATACCTACAAGAAATAGTGCTTGGAAGGGCTTTAGTAATTTCACCATTTTTCATTTTTTTTAGATACATTATTCTTTAAGCTATATATTGGCACCTGCAAAAGAGACGATATTTATTCTTAACAAAAATTATTGTTAAGTTTTTTAAATTTTTTGAAACAAAATGCTTTCGGAATATCGTTTAGATAAAAAGCAGTTTTCAAATCAAATATTAATAAAAAAATTGCTTTTTAAAGTAAAAAAAATTAAAAAAAGGTTGTAAAAACAGCTATTTTGATTTACCTTTGTAACTCCACTATTCTGGAAGTTTCCTTTTAACAAACTGAATACTCGCATATCGTAGGATAATCATTCTTGACGATAGCACAATGAGAGAACTTTATCGCGGCTTCGCTTTAATTTTATCCATGTCGTGCCGCAATGCTACAACTTTAACCAAGTTTTATACACACGACATATTTTAACAAATCACTCTTTTCGTTGTTCAAATTAAGTATTGAACAATTAGCATCATTCAGAAAAAGCTGATACAAAGCAGCCTATCTTATACTTTGTGCCCATACAATGAAAAGCATCAAAAAAACAGTAGAAATTATGAATACTTCTTTTAAAGTCATTATGAAAGGTCGGTTAGCTTTTGGTACACAAAAGAGCTACGATATGATGATGGAGCTGTACATGCGCCGTTTAGAAACATATTACAAAAATGATATTGTTTTAAAAGGCGAAGAGCACATTATAGAGGAAGAGTTTGCCATCTTTGTTCCACGGACGACATTTGAAATCAATAACGAAAAGACTTGGAAAAATACCATTAATTTATTTAATGAATTACGCAGTTATGCTGTCGCAGGCTTTATGCACATTTGGGTACTACCTAGTGAAGGAAAGCAAATTCTTAATGAAGCCATTATCCTGCCACAGGGTGATAAATACGCAACCACTCAGTACCTCCGCGCTGTAACATTACTTCGTAAAACTGGTAAAGAGGAAAAAGCCATAGAGTATTTAGATAAAGCAATCGAAAAATATGAAGGTTACGAACAAGCTTACGAACGTCGGGGTGTCGCTAACCACCGTTTAGGTCGCCTTGATGAAGCCATAATGGACTTTACAAAAAGTATCAGTTTAAATATCAATCCTGAAGCATTAATAGGTCGCGCTATTATCAAGCGTTCTTTAGGAGATGTCGAAGGTGCTATTGTAGATTTGGATTTGGCTGTTAAAAATGCGATACCCTATCAACCCGTTTTCTGGACGGCACGTCGCATCAAAGGAGAATGTCATTTGGAGTTAAGTCAGTTGGAAGATGCCATTTTTGAGTTAAAATTAGTGACAAAACGTTCTTTCAAACCCACTGACCCGAACTTCGCTCATCGTCGTAAAGCTTGGGAAACGTATGCCGTTACGCTCGAAAAAGCAGGTAAGAAGACTGAAGCAGATGCCGCACTTCGCTCAGCAAAGTCAATCGAAGTGAGCACTGAAACGACGAAAACGGTTAAAAAAACATCACTTGTTTCAGCTTAGAATATGTTTAAAATTTCATAGCTTTATTCAAACAAGAATGATTTTGATAAACTCACGAAGGTACAAATCGTCTATTCTGAAAAATTGAAAGACTTAACGATACTAGGGAGCTAAAAAAAAATAGTTGAGCAGTTTTTTGCTTAACTATTTTTTTTTAGACTTTAAATTTAAAATCCCCCCCTCAGTATTTTTAGGTATATTCTACACTTCACACCCCTGAAATTGAAGTTTGGTCAATAAGTTTTACCTTTGGGAGGATACGCATCTATTTTTGTTTTGTAAAAAAATAAAAATCTTTAAAAACACATCTATGCGTACAATTATCACTTTATGTTTCTGTCTCATTTTTGTTGGTTCAAACGCTCAACCGACCACATTAACGCCGCAACAAATGCAGGCAGATTTGACTTATTTGAATAAATATCTTAGAAAATGGCATCCTACTTACTACGCTTACACGTCTAAGTCTGAAATGACCGCTTTTTATGACAGTTTAAAAAATAACTGTTTGATGACAACAACCGATATAGATTTTCTGCGCATGGTACGACAGGCTGTACATAAAGTCGGTTGTGGACATACGGGCGTAGGGGGTATCAAAAGTTTGAAAAATGAACCACTTGCTTTTTTGCCTATCAAATTTTGGATTTTGAACAACCGTCTATTTATTCAATCGCCTACAGAACAAGACTCTACGTTCAGAGTTGGAGATGAAATTTTAGCCATAAATGGAGTAAAATCGCTTGAATTAATTCAAAAAATGTCAGAATTGGCATTTACAGATGGGCACAACACAACGCATTTAATTAAGAGTGTTGAATATAATTTTGGAGTGTTTTTGTATTTTCTATACGGCAAAAAAGACCTTTACGAGTTGACCATCAAAAATAAAATGGGCGACATCACGACTGCAAATATCAAAGCCGAAACACCTAAAAAAGAGGTCAAAGAAAACGTGGAAGAAGTGGATTCAACGCATTATACTATCAAAGGTCATAATATCACTTTACGGAAAATGGATGTTGATTCCGAAACCATGCTCATAGATGTTAACAGTTTTCAAGGAAAAAAACAGCGTAAAACCCTAAAAAACGTATTCCAATATTTGCATCAACATAAAACCAAAAGCTTAATTATTGATTTGAGAGGCAACGGCGGTGGCAGTGTTTTTAAGGGCAACACATTACTCAACTATCTGCTTGATGAACGCATCAGACCTTTGGTTATCCATAGAAAACCCAATTTAAGCTTTATCAATCCACATTTCAAAGCCAGTTTTTGGGAACGCATCACGCCCATTTTATTCACTTTAAATCCGTTGCAATACCCCAACAAAAACGGTTGGAACCATTGTTTTCCCTTTTTTAAAAAATCTAAAAATCATTTCGACGGCAATATATATATCATAACTGATGGCAATACGTTCTCTATGGCAAGTTATGTAACAAGCTATTTAAAGTATAAAAAACAAGCTATTATTGTCGGTGAAGAAACAGGCGGCAGCGAATATGGGTCGCGGGCAATGGCAGGTGGCAGTATTCAATTACCGCATTCAAAAGTAAAAATAAAGCTGAATGTGTATCAAATGACGCATTTATTGGGTATTCAGGACAGCGGACATGGTGTAATACCCGATTATTCAACACCTTATGACATTGAAGATAAACTTAAAAATCGGGATTTAGAATTAGAAAAAATAAAATCTTTAATTTCGAAGAATTAAAAGGCTTAACGATAATGAGGGGGGGCTACAATTCATAAAAAATAGTTGAGCAACAAAACGGTTTAACTATTCTTTTTTTAAGGTTCAAAAACCGATCTATACACTTTTAACGTATATTTTTTTATTATCTATATTTAGAATTCACCTAATTTTTAATTTAAAACAAAACTTAGTATGCTGAAAAAACTGATTTTCACGTTGAGCATTTTTGCTCTAATTATGACAAGTGCTTGTAAAAAAATCAACGATGCACTTACTTTTCAATTAGATTATACCTCAAAAGTGTCTTACAGTCCATCTTCCGTCATCAATTTGCCTTTTGATTTATTAACACCTGAAATCACAACAAATTCTCAAACAGAGTTTTCGTCGCGCAACACCAACAAAGATTTGATTGACAAAATCACTTTGAAAGAGTTGAAAATGACCATTACTTCGCCAAGCGACCAACGTTTTGACTTCCTTTCTTCTGTTGAAGTGTACATTCAAGCATCCGGTTTAGGCGAATTGAAAATTGCTGAAATTACTAATGTACCCGACAACATTGGAACAGTTATTAATTTGACTGTTGCCGGAAATGACCTTGCACCTTATATCAAAAAAGACAAATTTACTCTACGCACTAAGACGGTAACAGACAAAGCCATTAGCAAGCAAGTCAACGTTGATATTTATTCAAGCATTGAAGTCAAAGCTAAATTATTGTAATCTTGATTAGAGATTAATGTAAAAGTTAAGACTATCGGCAATATACTGAGGGGTCGCTGTGCAATTCACAGCGACCTCTCCTATTTTTGTCAAGTAAGTGAAATTAATTTCAGCACCATCATTTTTTTTATCTTGACGCATGAGAGCGATAAGATTTTGAAAATCAAAGGATTGAATATCGTATTTGCCGTATATTTTTAGAATAAACGCTACAATGTCGTTCAATTCCTGATCATACAGACCCCTCAGTATATGCGACAAATAAGCTTCGCAAATCATCCCTATCGCTATCGCTTCTCCATGTGTTAAAGGGTTTTTAGTTTCCAAAGCCATACTTTCAACGGCATGACCAATTGTATGACCAAAATTTAAAGCCTTCCGCAAACCATGTTCAAAAGGGTCTATTTCAACGACACATTGCTTGACTTTTAAGGAAGGTGTGATGATTTTATCCCAATCAACAGTCGCTAAGTTGTCTATTTTGATAAGGTCTGACCATTGTTCTGCATCAGCAATCAAAGCGTGTTTGATGATTTCACCGAAGCCACTCCGCA